>DEAW01000093.1 GCA_002348315.1 Planctomycetaceae bacterium UBA2972
GGCACGGGATTTTGAATCCCGCGCGTCTGCCAATTCCGCCACTCTGGCATTGTGGTTGGCTTATATTTATCTCTGATTTTAACTCAAGCACATCATATGACAAGCAGTGCTAAGCGTTGGTTGTCATTTGACGTTCTCATACGGAGGAGCCTCGTATAATTCCCGTAGGCGCTCATACTCTACGGAAAGCCGTTGACGAGTTTTCTTATACTTTGCTCTGTCATACACACTAACCATTTCCTGCGGATCTCGCTGCAAATCAAACATATTCCACTCGTCTGTTGCTGAGAAATAGATGAGTTTGAAACGATCCGTCCGAACACCAAAATGCTGAGGCACTGCATGCTCTCCAACTTCATAATAAGCGTAGTACAAAGAATCCCTCTCCCATTGTTCCGACTTCCCTGCCAACAAAGGCACTAAAGACTCGCCCTGAACACTGCCGGGCACTTCCGCTCCCGCAATCTCAGCAAACGTGGGAGCGTAATCAATGTTCTGAATTAATTCTGTAGGCGTTGAACCAGCTTTAATCACTCCGGGCCAGCGAATAACAAAAGGCATCTTAAAAGATTCTTCAAACATCCAGCGTTTGTCATACCATCCATGTTCGCCGAGATAAAACCCCTGATCCGAGGAATAAATCACAATCGTGTTTTCAGCCAGATCATGATCATCTAAATACTTGAGCATTCGGCCTACGTTTTCATCTACTGCTCGTACTGTCGCCAGGTAATTCTTCATATATCGCTGGTATTTCCACTGGACTACTTCTTTGGGAGTTAACTCGCCAGCTTGATATCGCTTTAAGAATTCCTGATTCAATGGACTGAAATGAGCATCCCAAACTTCTTTTTGCTCATCATTCATACGGTTATATTCCGGAGTTCCATAACGATCCGGTTTCGGAAGCTTCACATCTCCTCGTTCATCTTTTCGGACTTTGGCATCATAGGCCCAGTCAAAGTGCCGATCTATTTCCATTTCATTCGTGGCCAATGTTCGGCTACGGTTCTGATACTCATCAAAAAGTGTCTTCGGCTCAGGAATCTCCACACCATCAAACGCTCCGAGGTGGCGTAAGGCCGGAGCAAACGTACGGTGCGGTGCCTTGTGCTGACACATTAAGAAAAACGGTTTTGTGTCATCTCGGCTTTCCAACCAGGCCAACGCTTTATCTGTCGTTAAGTCGGTGGCATAACCAGTATCCTGCTTACGGGAACCATCCATGTGAATAAACACCGGGTTGTAATAATTTCCCTGTCCCGGCAAAACTTCCCAGTAATCAAATCCGACCGGATTACTACGCAGGTGCCATTTTCCAATGACAGCGGTTTGATAGCCGACCTGTTGCAAGGCACTGGCACAAGTCCATTGAGAACCATCAAAGGGAGCTCGGCCATTTCGCATAAGACCGTTTTTGTGGCTATGTAGTCCGGTTAAGACTGTCGCTCGGGACGGCCCGCAAATCGAATTGGCACAGAACGAATTGCGGAACAAGGCGCCTTCTCTGGCGATTTTATCGATGTTGGGAGTCGGAGCAACATTCTGTAAGCGACCGCCATAGGCAGAGATTGCATTGACGGCATGATCATCGGAAAAAATAAACAGAATATTGGGACGTTCTGCAGCGTGGCCGCTAGTCGCCAGAGCTGAAAGAGTGGTAATGGCAACAAGCAGATGACGGACGCGTGAAGTAAACATAGGGAAAACTCTGTCAAGTGAAAAGAACCGTTTGTCGGTTCGATTTTACCTAACCGGCCGGAAAATCCTACCCTTTTGCCAACGCCGCCTAATTATGGTTTGCACCACCTATAAGAATCGACCGATGTTATTTATCATGAGCCTTTAGGGTCGCACTCAACCAACCGCAAAAGTATGGTATCGCTGGCACAGTATTACACCTCCGAACACAAAGGCTTGTCCTTTGAGCTATTCCCTCCAAAAACGGAAAAGGGAGAAGCTGCATTGATGCGCCATATGGACGCATTAATGCAGTTCGCACCGGATTATGTCACTTGCACTTACGGAGCAGGTGGATCGACTCAATCTAAAACCATGGATGTGATCACGGCTGTCAAAGAAGCCTTTAACGTCCCGGTTGCCAGCCATTTAACCTGTGTCGGCAGTACAGCAGACGACTTACGCCGTTACCTGCAAAATGCCATACAAAAAGAAATCGATTTCCTGGTTGCCTTACGAGGAGACCCTCCTCAGGGCGATGAAAAATTCGAAGCCGTGGCAGGAGGATTCAGTTACGCCAATGAGCTGGTCGAATTTATCCGTGCCCAGTTCCCTAACTTCGGTATTGCTGTGGCTGGTTATCCGGAAGTCCATCAGGAAGCACCATCGGCAGAAGTCGATCTGGATAACCTAAAACGCAAGGTGGATGCTGGAGCCGACATCGTCATCACGCAGTTGTTCTACAAGAACACTGACTATTTCGATTTCTGTGATCGGTGCGTTAAAGCAGGAATCACCATTCCGGTTGTGCCGGGCGTACTGCCAGTGACCAATCTGGCACAAATCCAACGGATTACTTCGCTTTGTGGATCGAGTCTGCCGCAGGACTTTGTCACTAAACTGAGCCAACGCGAAGACGACACGCAATGGCAGTTTGAAGTGGGCGTTGAGTTTGCTGCGGCTCAGGTTCAGGATCTCATTGCCTCCGGAGCCCCCGGCGTTCACTTTTATGTACTTAACAAATCTCAGGCAACCCGCCGCGTTCTGGAAGCAGCAGGTTGGTAAGTCGGCAGCCGCTTCCGCTACAATTTCGCTATGAACAATGCAGCTGACGAAGTAAGCGAAGATTCCACTGACTGGTATGTCTACCTGCTTCGTTGTGCCGACGGAAGTTTGTATACGGGAATGACCAAGGATCTTCAGCGCCGTATTCAGCAACATAATGCCGGTACAGCCGCGCGGTATACGCGCGGACGTCTTCCTGTCGAGCTGGTTTATCACGAGCAGGCTACCAGCCGCAGCCAGGCTTTAAAACGCGAGTATGCGATCAAGCAGCTATCACGCGTTCAAAAAGAAAGCTTAATTGGAGAATGATCAGCGACTCTATTCGCTGCGTTCGGTAATCTCAATCAAGTGGTAGCCGAACTGAGTTTTCACTGGGCCCAGGACGGTATTCAATTCACCGGTAAAAACTACCTGATCAAATTCCGGTACCATCTGCCCCCGCCCAAACGATCCCAATGCGCCGCCCTGTGCGCCGGAGGGGCAGGCGGAAAATTCAGCAGCAGCCGCTGCGAAGTCTAAACCACCTTCGATTTGCGTTTTAAGGTCCAAACAGACTTCTTCTGTTTCCACAAGAATGTGACGAGCGGATGCGGTTGCCATGGTAAGGTATCTCTTTAGTTAGAAACGTTGTCAATTAGTAAGCCATTATTGTAGCCAAATTCATCCGCATCCATAGTAGCCCGATTGAAATAGCCCGATCGAATACGATCGGGTTGATCGAACAGCATAAGTCTTGGAGATGCTAAGTCTTCCCAATAGAATACAGGTAGTAAATTACACCTTCTCAACGCTTCCAAAATTATTCGATTCATGACTGCTCGCCATTACAAAGGCTTCATTCAAAGGTATCAATCATAATGAGCGATTCATTACCACGCTCTGTTAGCTCCACACTGCATTTTGAAAACGGATCCGCACTGGGAATCAGCAACCGCTGGATTGAAGGGCAGTATTGCAGCATTCTAACTCCCGTCGGAATCGTGGGATGTGGCATCTACGACGTCATCGTACCTGCTAAATTCAATCAGGCATTAGCCATTGCCGAAGGGACTCCTGAATGCCCTCTGGTGACTCCGGAAGATCTATTGGAAGCCAAAATCGCTCGCTGCACCCCCCGTGCTGAGGGGATGGGGATCAAAATTGGCATGACAGGACGCGAAGCCGCTGAGTTGATGCTTGTCGCAGCCAAACAAATTAAACGATAATAGAAGATGTCAAACCACCGTTCCTAACCGATACTATTAATATGCTTCAACTCGTTGGTTCAAAATCGAAACTCTGTGACGGGATTACCCGTCGTAGCTTTCTCAATGTCGGTTCTCTGGCATTAGGTGGGATTTCACTACCTCAGTTATTGCGAGCTGATGAACTAAGCGGAAACAAGACGAAGCACAAATCGGTCATTATGATCTTCCTGCCGGGTGGCCCTTCCCATCTGGATATCTGGGATCCAAAACCAGATGCTCCGGCTGAAATCCGAGGCGAGTTTCAACCGATTCAAACATCGATTCCCGGATACCACATGTGCGAACATATGCCCGGGCTCGCTCAGAATCTGGACCGTTTCACTATCATTCGCTCACTCGTCGGAGCCAAGAATGAACATGCTTCCGAGCTTTGTCTGAGTGGATTCGGCTATCAGGATTCCAAAGTTCGTAATCAGCCAAGTTTAGGTTCAGCCGTTTCCTATTTGCAGGGCCCTGTGGATCAGGCCATGCCACCGTTTGTCAGCATGGTTTATCACACGAACAATAATTGGCGAGATCCGGGGCGAGCGGGATTCGTCGGCTCAGCACATAAACCATTCCAGCCCAATGAAGAAGGCAAAGCGGATATGGTTTTACAGATGTCACGCAACCGTTTGAACAACCGTAGTCAACTGCTGCAATCGGTAGATCGGCTAAAACGAGCGGTCGAAGTTTCCGACGTCATGCAAAGTGTGGACTCCTACACGGAACAAGCCCTCCATATGCTGACGAGCAGTCGCCTACTCGAAGCGCTCGATATCAGCAAGGAATCACCCGAAACGATAGCTCGCTATGGAAAAGGGAATCAGGATGCCGTCGATGACGGTTCGCCAATGAACAATGAGGACTTCCTGATAGCACGACGTCTGGTGGAAGCCGGAGCTCGTTGCGTCTCGGTCTCTTTCGGACGCTGGGATACTCACTCGTGCCGCAAAGCTGGCGATCTGGCATATAAAAACAACTTCGCTCAATTACGTGAATACCTTCCGCGTCTTGAACAGTGCCTGCTGGCATTAACCCAGGATCTCAAAGAACGAGGACTCGAAGAAGATGTCGCTGTCGTCGTCTGGGGAGAAATGGGGCGAACTCCTCGCGTCAATGCAAATGGCGGACGCGATCACTGGCCTGCTGTTTCCGGATGCATCCTTGCCGGTGGCGGGTTTAATCACGGACAGGTTTTGGGCTCAACAACCCGGCTCGCAGAACAAGCAAAAGATCGCCCGATCCATTATCAAAACGTCTTTGCCACACTCTATCAACATCTGGGGATCGACGTTGCCAAGGTAAAGATTCCTGACTTCAACGGTCGGCCACAGTATTTGCTCGAGCATCGGGACGCCATTACTGAATTAGGTTAGACGAATTGCGAGTTGATCAGGTCGATTCTTCATCGAGTGACTGATTATTCGCATTCGCAGTAATCACCGCTTCAATCTGGTCCAGACGTTTATTCATCTCTTCCTGATATCGCTGTAGCTCTTCAGATTCCTCGCCCACATAAAGCGACGTCAGCGTCGCGGTAAAGACTCCCACCAGAATCATCCCCGTGATGATGAGAACAATGGTCAGAACGCGGCCAACAATCGTGATCGGATTATGAATATCTCCAAACCCGCCAGTCACCACCGTCGTAAAACTCCACCACATTCCGCCACCGATTGTCTTCACATCGTTTTCACCGGTCACTAAAGCGCTTTCAGCGTAATAAATGGCCAGGCCACCGATGAACATCACCGCCAGTCCCCATTTCAGCGAACGTTTCATTAATTTGACGTCCATCGCATCCTGCAGCTTGTCCATCCCTCGCCACAACATCAGGAACACGCGTAATGCACGTAAAACTCGAGTAAACCTCAGCAGTCTGGCAAAACGACCAATACGGGCAATCCTTCCAAATCGAGATAACTGTGCCTCGCCGGGAATTGGAATCGAAGTCACAAAATCTATCCAGTAGTTCTTCCAATACCAACGCTTCGACCGAGCACATCGAAGCCGCACCACAAACTCAAGCATAAAGATCGCACAACAGACCACATCAATCCAGAAAATGGATCGTGGGGTCAACCAATTGGGACGTTGATACTGCTCAAAGGTCTGATACTGAGTATTCTGCAACTCAAATCGTTGAACGACTCCATCCCAGGCTGCCGATTCAGACTCATAATCAGAAACCAAATACTGATGATCGCCGACTACAAAATATCCCCATTTCTCCGGAGCGAGTGAATCATAGGCGAGCAATCCCAGTACAAAGAAAATCAGTAACATAATAAATGCCTGGATCAAGTTAACGACCCAAAAACCACCAACAAGTCTGGCAAATTTGTCATTCAAATAGTTGTACTCGATCGCATCCATGACACGTTCGCGTAAAGATTCGACCTCCTCTGTTTCATTGGAAAGCAAGCGAGCACGCTCGCGAACTCGTTTGAAAATCCCGATATCACCCGCAGCCAGACGTTGTTCAGTTTCGACCTCCAAGTCGCTTGCCTGCTGTGATAAATCGGCCAAATCGTTATCCAGATTGGCGAGCATCAACTCCAACGTCTCGGTCGACGTCGTAGAAATCCCAAGTTTATTGAGACGTATTAAAGACGCTTGAATGCCTTGCATCGGAGGCGTTTGAGGTGATGATTGAGGAGGTTGTGTAGTCATAGATTGAAAATCAATTGCTCATTCCCGAGACTTTCAGATACTCATGAAACCATTCAGAATTCCATGACTTCATGATTCTAAAATAACCTCAAGTGGAGCAACTTAAAAATCAAAACTGCGAGAATTAACTTGCCGTTATTCAATCTCCAAAACAACCTTGCCGAACTGCTGACCGGTCTCTAACTTCTTCATGGCCTGATTGACGTCTTCTAACGCATAGACAGAATCGACTCGAGGAACCAGCTGATGCTGATTAACGCAGGCCAGCATCTCTTGAAAATCCTGATCGGATCCCATGGTGGAACCGATCAGCCTGAGTTGTTTCCAAAACAGTTTGAAGAGGTCAACGTTTTCCGGAGTCCCTGCCGTTGATCCATAATTCACAAGTCTGCCACCTGCGGCCGCAATTTGAAGCAACGTTTTATAACCGGATCCACCAGCGCCATCGATAATCACATTGACCGGACCATGCCCGGTAAGCACTTGTTTGCCCCAATCAGAGTCGGAGTACAAGAAACCCGCTATGGCTCCCTCGGCACAAGCCTGATCAAGTTTTTCCTGTGAGGACGATGTCACCAACACTTGCGCACCTAACGCCAGCGAGAATTGCATGGCCATAAGCGCCACGCCTCCACCGATTCCGTTGATCAGGACCAGACTATCAGCAATTACCTGTCCCCGGGAAACAGCACGATAAGCAGTCACTCCGGCCAATGGCAATGCCGCAGCCTGACGCCAATCCAGATGAGTTGGTTTTTCATAAACAGACTCCAGCGGCACTGCAATGAGCTCTGCAAAAGTACCATGTTGCGGCATCCCTAATATGTGAAACTGCGGACTCTGAAACTGCTCTTCAGCACCCCAATTCAGCCCCGGATTGATGACGACCTCTTTTCCGATCCAATCCGGGGAAACTTCCGCTCCCACAGCTGTGACCACTCCCGCTCCGTCAGAACCCTGAACTACATTGGCCTGGATGCCCGGATACATTCCCCGCGTAATCCAGTAATCCCGTCGATTGAGCGCTGCCGCTTTTAACTGAATCAACACTTCTCCCGCGGACACTTGAGGATCAGATTGCTGACCGACATGCAATGGTTGATTGATCTCTGTAAATACTGCTGCACGCATCAGAGCGATTACTTCCCTTCGCTGGCCCAGGTTCGCATAAGCTCAATGTTTTTCTTAATGGTATTAATATGTTCAATCGGACGTCGTCGAGCTTCCATCGTATCAACGTAAAGCTTCATATCACTATCAAACATCGCTGTGGGTTCAGGATTCACACCGTGGTCACCCGTCTGTTTTTCCCATCGATGAAGTGACTTACGAAAATGTCTTAGTAAATCAGCATAGGCCGGATCCTGAGCCAGATTATTGATTTCATGAGGGTCTGATTTCAAGTCGTACAGTTCTTCCGCCGGACGGGCAGGCGCCAGCAATTGCTGTTGTACTTCGTTTAGGTTACCGTTCAGCCCTGCTTCTTTGAATGACTTTATGATCGACTTGTTGTCTTTATAGGCATTGGGCTGCAGATGCGGGCGTTGATGCAAATAGTTTCGAATGTATTTGAAATTCTGAGTTCGAATACTCCGCAGATGCTCCACCGTTTCATCGCATCGGTCACGAGCTGCAAAGACTGCTCGTCGCGGCTTGTAGTCATCTGCCATGATATCTTTGGCTTGCATGCTGTCTGGAATTTCAATCTTTGCATAGGCCAGAGATAATGCCGCAATATCAATGTGCTCGACCAAATCGTCACGAACTTGACCGGCTTCAATGCCAGGTCCGGCAATAACCAAGGGTACGTGCAATCCTTCGTCATACATAAACTGCTTTCCCCGAACATGACTGATTCCATGATCTGTCATGAAGAGTACAATCGTATTTTTCAAATCTCCTTCTTCTTCGAGCTTCTTTAGAATCTCTCCTACTACGCGATCGGTCTCACGCACGGAATCCAGATAGGCCGCCCAATCCTGCAGAATAATATCTGTGTCCGGGTAATACGGAGGCAACGTCACATCCCGCGGGTCCGTGGAATTACCGAAGGTCTTTTCAATGCGTGCAACAAACCGCTCTGTCGATTCCTGAGTGCCACCACGCAGTTTTCCACCCGGCAGTTGAATCTGAGCAAAAAATGGCTGGCCTTCTTCACGCCGGGCCCAATCCGCTCCGTTGTACATCTGAGCATCCCATTCAAAGTTGTAATCTGTCTTGCCAAGTCGCTCGTCATCCCGAATGGGCCATCCGGTGACCGTTGTGTAATACCCTGACTCCTGAAACAGCTCCGGGATGAGGCGAACTCCATCAGGTAAGTGAATCTTTTCAGTACCCCGGCCGCTACGATGATGATGTGCTCCTATCGAGGTCTGGTACATCCCGGTAATGAACGCGCTGCGGCAGGTCGAACAAACAGGTGCTGTCACATAGGCATGATTGAATTGGACACCCCGCCTGGCTAATGCATCAACATGCGGCGTCTTAATCAACTCTTCACCATAGGTCGAAAAATGAGCCGACATATCGTCCACAATAATCCAGAGGATGTTGGGCGAATCGGCGGCTCGCGTCTGCGTTGCTGTCAACGACACGATCAAGACAACGATCGTGGCCAGAATATTCTTATTCATAAAGTTGTCCTTTCCTGTAACGTAGTAAGCAGCACGACCAACTAATCTGCTTTGTATAAATGCTGTCCTTGTCTGGCGGCTCGAATTGCTTCCTGAGTGTCCAGTTTAGCTCCGGGGTCGTTTTGAGACTTCATCCAACTGTGTAATTCATTTTGCAATTGCCGTTGAATTTTCAAGGACTGCGTAACATTGACCAGATTGGTGAGTTCATAGGGATCCGTAGCGGTGTGATACAGCTGTTGTGCCGGTCGACGCGTGTATCGTCGAACCAATTTGTATATCTCAGGCTTGTCCATGGACGACCAAACCCAGGTAGCCCAATAGGGGTTATTCAATTCACCATTTCCGCGAGATCCCATCAAATGCTTTTCGATATAAATCTCGTCGGGTAGTAGATTCTCAATATAGCGATACTCGCCATTGCTAACCGTACGAATCGGATAACTTGGTCCTTCGGGAATATTGTTATGCATCCCATAGACATATTGTCGATGTTGTTCCGATTGGGCGAAGAGCACGGATGAAAACTCCCTGCCGTCATATTGGCGTTTTTTGATTTCACCGCCAGCCAGATTCACTAATGTCGGCAGGACGTCTGCGTACTGCACCAATGCGTCTGTACGTTTTCCAGCGGGAATTTTCCCGGGCCAGCGAGCAACCAATGCTGTATGAAGTCCCGTATCCCAATTAGTCCATTTGCAACCCGGAAACTGTGCACCTTGTTCCGACGAAAACAGAACGACCGTGTCCTCCGCATTCCCCGACTGCTCCAGAGTTTCCAGCAATTCCCCAACCTGCCCGTCCATATAAGTAATCTCTGCCAGATATCTGGAGAAATCCTGTCGTGTTCGGGCTGTGTCGGCAATATTCGGCGGCAGTTTCAGGTTAGCTGGCGGGTAGGCACTCGCATCGCCCATCACCCACGGCACGTGAGGCTCGACCAAAGCGACCACTAAACAGAAGGGGTGTCGTTGATCTCTCGAAATGAACTCTTGAACATCCGTCAGAACATGTGGTTGTGTCGGGTTACGAACACAATTGGAATCAAAGCCTTGTACTTGTTCAAAGGGGAAAGCCGCCGCTGGTTTAACATGCACTTTACCGGCTAAACCTACTCGGTAACCCAGTGCAGACAAGTGTTGAGGCATCCCGGTCATTGAGTCGAGGCTTGCCGAGTGATTCCAGGCACAGCCATTACTTAACGGATACTTGCCTGTATACAGTTCGGCCCGGCAAGGCTGACACATCGCTTCTGATAAATAGGCACGATTGAAGGTTAGGCCCTGGCTGGCAAGTCGATCGATATTCGGTGTCCTGGCGTTTTCACCTCCATACAATGGCAAATCATTGTAGGTACAGTCATCTGCCATAATGATGAGAAAGTTTGGTTGTTCTGCGGCGATGACCATGGAGCATAGCCCCAGCCATACCATCAATGTAACTATTGTCTGTCTCATCATTCTTCCGTGTTTCCGGTAGCTCTTATGTTACGAGCAAGCCACTGGTCCTGAATCTCTTTTAACTCTGCTACTTTCTCGGACGTCTGTTCGGTCATCGGGAAGATAGTATAACTTCCATCGCTTACCACAGTTACCGGAGACAATTTTCCAGCCATCAGACCATCCAGTCGAGCCTTTATTATGCTCCCAATCAATCGAGCTATGCTGTGATACAGCAAAACAAAGCTCAAAGAGTTTTAAAGGTACGTAGCTTCATGGAAACTCGCAATGTGAATGAATCTATGCCTGAAAGAGTTCCTTCTTCACATTTCCGTGAACATCAGTGAGTCGGTAGTCTCGTCCCTGATGTCGATAGGTAAGTCGTTTGTGATCCAATCCCAACGCATGCAGAATGGTGGCATGCAGATCATGAATGTGCCATCTGTCCGTTGTCGCATCAAACCCGAATTCATCCGTCTCGCCAATTGATTTTCCCCTGGCGACTCCACCACCGGAAAACCACATCGTGAATGCCTCAACATGATGATCACGTCCAACCGGTTCTCCGGGCATTAAACTTTTTTGGGCGACCGATGAGCGTCCAAATTCACCACCCCATATTACGAGTGTATCCTCCAATAATCCCCTCTGCTTGAGGTCGAGAATCAGCGCGGCTGATGCCTGATCAGTCGTTTTGCACTCACCGGGCAAGCGTTGATAAATACTGGTGTGATGATCCCAGTCGCCGTGAAACAATTCCACAAATCTAACACCACGTTCGACTAACCGACGGGCTAAAAGACAGTTTCTGGCATAGGAAGGTTTATTCGGATCGGTAATTCCATAGTGATCTAAGGTTGCCTGAGTCTCGCCGGACATATCAAGCAATTCCGGTGCACTCGACTGCATTTTGAATGCCAGCTCATAATTCGCAATCCGTGTATCTATATCCGGATCTGCGTTCTCCCGCCCCTTCAAACGGTTTAATGCATTAATCGCATCAACCGTTGATCCCTGGCTCTGCCGGGAAAAACCTGCAGGACTCTCAAGATTCAGAATCGGCGGTCCATTAGACTGCAAAGGCGTTCCCTGCATGGTCCCCGGTAAAAATCCCGGACCGTAATTCGCACCTTTACTGCGGGGATGCATCCCCGATCGTAATACCATAAATCCCGGGAGATTCTCAGACTCGGAACCCAGTCCATACAGCACCCAGCTCCCCAGACTTGGACGGCCGAAGCGTCTCCAGCCAGTACTCAGTTGCAGTTCGGCGAACATATGATTTTGATCTTCGGCCTGACAGGTATGAACAAACGAAATCTCGTCAACGATACCAGCGGTATGTGGCATTAACTCTGAAACCCATTGACCACTTTCTCCATGCTGCTGGAACTTATACGGCGTTCCCATTAGCTTTGGGTTGGACTCTTTGATCTGAGCAAACTCAACCCGATCAAGAAAAGACTGCGGTAACTGCTCACCATCCCGCTCATTTAACACAGGCTTTGGATCAAACATGTCAAATTGACTGGGAGCACCGATCTGGCACATAAAGATGACATTTTTCGCTGTTGGATTATGATGCGTTCTGCCAGTTGGTTTAAGATCTGCGCATAACCCATCGGCTGCCAACATCGAAGGTAAGGCCAGCGATGCAACTCCAAGAGCATTATCCTTAAAGAATCGTCTGCGGCTATTCATCATTCTCGCGTTATAAACTCATCCAGATTCATGATGGCTCTGCAGACAGCCACCCAGGCGGCCTGCTCACTGTGACTTAGTTTGGTTTGGCTATGATCCAAACCGTACGCACCGATGGCACGTTTGGCTGCGATTGTATCTTGTTTAAAAAAGATTAACTGTTCGGCTAACAACTTGCGAACAATTGACCTTTCCTCTTGAGTACCTTGACGGTTAAGTGCTTTGCTAAAAAGAAACTCAATCCTCTTTTCCTCGCTCTCAGAGGCTAACAATAGTTGTTTTGCAAATGCCTGAGCAGCTTCGACAAACAGCGGATCATTCAATAATGCCAATGACTGAAGTGCGACGTTGGAACTGGTTCTCCGAGTACAGGACGTTGTCAGTTCAGGGCCGTCGAAAATTGTAGTCATGGGATGAGGCGTCAGCCGCCAAATATACGTATACATTCCTCTTCGATATCTGTCTGCTCCCTGACTTTCAACCCAGGTTGCAGGAGTTGCTCGAAAATCAAGTATTCCATCCTGCTGAGGAGGAAAGACACTGGGACCACCAATTGGATTTTCCAGTAAACCGGCGACAGATAACGCGTTATCCCGCAAAACCTCAACCTCTAAGCGAATTCTTTGCTGCCCCTGAAATAGACCTTCATGCCCATCCTCTCTGTAACTAAAGTCTGACGACTGTTGATAGGTGGCTGAAAGAACAATGGAACGTATGACACTTTTAAAACTATCCTGCTGCTGAATCAGTGTTGCCAAATGATCCAACAACAACAGGTTGCCGGGGCGAGCAGTCTGGACACCAAAATCATCCTCAGATTCAACAATCGCCTGACCCATCAATCTCATCCAAATCCGATTTGCCAGCACTCGCGCAAAAAGCGGATTTTCACGTGCAACAATCCACTCCCCCAATGCCACTCTGTCAGGGGCTTCCTTTTGCTGGTGTTCCCATTTGATTTGATGTAGAAACGCGGGTGTATCTGATTGAACTTCTTCACCTAGCTGCCGGGGATTTCCACGCACAAACATATGTGTCTTGCGGTTATCCTGCGCAAAGACGAGTGTGGTGTCGAGTTCAGGCTTTTGACTTTGAATTTCGTCACGCTTTACAATCAACGCAATTCGCTCAGCATTCTTACTTTGAAAATAATATTCCAGCTGTGTGATTTCCGCTTCACTACGGTCAGCAGCAGGAACTTTTAGCAAGGTCAACACGGTCGCTTCAATCTCTTCTTGTTTAGTCAAAGCAGATGCAACAAGTTTCTCGAGATTGTCTTTAATCGTCATGTCGATCTTTGCAATCTGTTCATTGCTTACCGCTAACTGTTGATTAATACGGGCAATGCGATTCTTTAATTCCGGTGGGCTTAAATCCATAGGAACGGCACTCGCACCATGGAAAAATGCGAACAGTTGGTAGTATTCTTTTTGAGTAACAGGATCGGTTTTATGGTCATGGCATTGAGCACACTCCAGTGTCAATCCAAGAAATACGGCTCCCGTCGAATTAACCCGGTCAAGCACGGCCTGTTCACGAACGCCGCCGTCGAGCATGGCATTACAGTGAAAGCCGGAGGCTACTCGATTCTCATCTGTAGCCCGGGGTAACAAGTCACCTCCAATTTGTTCAATGACGAATTTCGTAATTGGTTTATCCTGATTCATAGCACGAATCACCCAATCACGATAATGCCATATCTTTCGTGGACGATCTAATTCATATCCGGAACTGTCAGCGTAACGTGCCAGGTCGAGCCAGTGCCGGCCCCAGCGTTCCCCAAGCCGTGGATCGCTAAGCAGTCTATCAACGAGCTGTTGATACGCGTCCGGGTCTGAGTTTGTTTCAAATGCTTTCACTTCTTCAACCGTCGGGGGTACACCGAGAAGGTCGAATGATAGGCGTCGGATTAGTTGGTAGTCTAAGGCACGAGGAGCGGGCCGGAGTCCTTCCTGTTCGAGCTTCGCGAGTACGAAAGTGTCGATGGGACTACGCGGCCATGACTGTTCCCGGACTGGCAGAACGGCTGGATCGGCAATTGGTTGAAACGCCCAATGCTCGGACTGTTTCACATCACGCAGTCCCTTTGCTCCCTGCCGGATCCACTGGGTCAATAACTGAATCTCGTTTCCAGTGAGCTTCGCGGCCTCTTGCGGCATCCGCTCAAATTCATCCTCTGAATTTATACGCTGCAGTAACAGTGACTGGTCAGAATTACCCGGAATAAAGGCGTGCCCGCTATCCCCGCCTTTGATCGCAGCATCTTTCAAATCGAGTCTCAGTCCGCCTTCACTTCGTTGTCCGTTATGACAACGGAAGCACCTGGCCTGCAGAATCGGTAAAACTTCCGAATCATAGGACACCTCGGAACCATCCTGCGCAGACAGATTCACTCTGGCTGATAACCCGACAGCCACTACCGCCAGAACGATGCAGAAATAAGGGCATTTATCAAGCAAGAGCATCCTGCACGACGTTGCCAGCCACATCGGTGAGCCGGAAATCGCGTCCCTTAAACTTGTAAATCAGGCGTTCATGATCGATGCCAAGCAAATGGAGCATCGTCGCATGGAGATCATGAATCTCCACTTTATCCTTCGCCACGTTGTAACCGAAGTCATCTGTTTCTCCAATGGTTACGCCGCCCTGAATTCCTCCACCTGCTAACCACAAACTAAAGCAATT
>DEAW01000227.1:0-45847 GCA_002348315.1 Planctomycetaceae bacterium UBA2972
TTCTCCGCCACCTTCTCCGCCAGGGTCGCCCATGCCACCCATCATTTCACCCATACCGCCCTCCATGCCACCTGCACCACCTCCGCCAGGGTCGCCCATGCCACCCATCATCGAGGACATATCGCCACCAGCTCCACCACCAGCGTTTCCGCCACCTGTGTTGCCTGAACCGCCACCGGTATTCGCTGCAACTTCACCACTGGACGAAGAAGACGACGAACTACTACTGTCATCATCACCACAGCCAAGTGCCAAAAGAGTCAGGATTGAGAAGATGCAAGCTGAGATACGCATTTGCGAAAACCTGTTGAGAAAAATGCAATAAAGGACAAGAACGTCAGCAACTTTGGCTGACGTTGGTGTTCTAAATATTATGGCACCCGACTTTGAAACTGTCGAGTTATTAATAAACGCGCGTTGATATTTGCAGCGAATATGTGTGCTTTGCGGAGAAAATTCGTGTCAGAGAAGTGTCAGTCAATCGTATTCAACCGTTCTTTAATACGTTAGATTCATTCATATCGAACTAACTCACTGGCTTTAGATGCGAGAATTACATTCATCATGGGTAAACTTTCAGGAAAAACAGCACTCATCACCGGAGGCAGCAAAGGCATTGGACGCGGTATTGTACTAGCATTTGTCAAAGAAGGATGTGATCTACTGATCTCCTCAAGAAACCAGGAAGATCTGGACCGCATGGTAGAAGAAGCCCGGGCAGCCGCAGAACACGACTTGAAAATTGTCACGCATGCCGGAGACGTCGGTTGCAGTGAAAGCGTGGATACCATGTTTGAAAAATTCAAAGCCAACTTTGATTACATGGACTTACTTGTCAATAACGCAGGTGCATTCAACGGGGGCCCCATCGACCAGCTTGCTCTGGAAGACTGGGATCACGTCATCAATACAAACCTGCGAGGCCCTTTCATGTGCACTAAGCTGGCAATGCAAATCATGAAGCCACAAAATAATGGTCGTATTATTAATGTGGGATCCATCTCAGCTACCCGCGTACGACCTGGTTCAGCACCGTATTCCACTTCCAAATTTGGCATCCAGGGACTCACGCACGTCACGGCTCTGGAAGGCCGCGAATTTAACATCACCTGCTGCGGCTTGCACCCGGGAAATATTGCCACAGAACGTCGGCAGGCAAGTGAAGCTGTCGAAGATCAGGAACCGATGATGAGCGTGCACGAACTAGCCGAAGTCGCTCTGCTGATGGCCACGCTGCCTCAGCATGTCGAGATTCTCGATGCTGTCGTCCTGCCACACCAACAACTCTACGTAGGCCGTGGATAGGAAGATTGGCATGTAGACAATTAGGCAGTTAGGCTCTACCTTGGATTCAAATAGTTTAGCCGCCGGAGCTTTAGAGAAGGTCGGGGCGGATAAACTCCCTTTGTTTACGATGCAGTTTAGGCATCCGAGCCGTGAGTTTACCCGACGAAGCCCGTAGGGCGAAGTAGGGTCCAACTGTCTAATTGACTAATTGTCCTGCGGTTCCGGTTCCGGTTCAGGTTTCGGTTCGAAAGACCAGACGGCCAGGCGGTTATGGCCAGCCCCATAAGCTGTACTGAAGTCCGATGTTACGACCATTTGGTGCACGTGCATCGGAGCCTTCACTTGCTTGAGTACTTCTTTCTTCTCCAGATCCATGAATTGAATCCAGCCGTTATGGTCTCCACCGACAGCCATAATCCATTTTCCGGAAGGGTGAAAAATGATCTGTTCAACCAGACCTTTATGTTTGTCATCGCCTTCAAACATATGGAGTTTTTCTCCGGACGCAACGTCGAACAACTCGACACGGCCAGCCGCTCCAAGATGATCGACATTGCCAATCTGCCCAATTCCACCAACAGCCAATTGCGTGCCATCGGGTGAAAAACTAACGCTACGAATACCGCCGATCGCATGGATCCGGGCTTTTGCATCCCAGGTATAACACTTAGGAGCTTCGAGCTCCTTCAGTTCTTCTCCGGTTTCAAAATCCCAGATTTTAATCTTGGCAATTCGGTCGACCGTAGCAACAAGCTTTCCGTCAGGAGAAACCGTTACTGCATACAGCATATTAGGAAAGCCTTCTTCAGAGATCTTAATATGCGATACCAATTCCCGCACCAACTCGCCACTTTCAGCATCCCAGATCTTACATATCATGTCGTCTGCAACACTGAGAACGTGTTTTTTATCCGGAGTGATTGCCAGATTACGAATCCAGCGATCGTGAGCCAGTTCGATGCGGCGTACTTGCTGCTGAGTCTCTTTATTCCACCAGATCAGACTCTTGTCATAACTTCCCGAGACGAGGTACTTACCGGTATCAACCAATCCCATCACATAGCTGGTGTGCCCTTCAAAAGGAAGGAACTCGGGCTCTTCCGCCATCGGATTTACTTTATAAACCTTCGCATCGGAACTACCGACATAGATTTCTCCAGAATCTTCATTACGAATCATACGAAGCATAATGTCCGGACGAGTCGTTGTTTTCAGTTCTCGGAAGTTTTGTGGGTCAGCCTGAAACATTGTATTGGAAACCTGTTCGGTAGGGTTTAGTTGGTTTGTCTTCGTCAATCACTGGCGGTAATTAAGCCAGTACTTCATCCACAGCATGCGTCCCGGGGTCAACCAGCGGGATAGGTCTCGAGCCCACGAAGTATTCATGGTGAGGATCGATTCCAACTGCTTTATAAATCGTTGCAAACAACTCGGCCGCTCCGATTTCGTTATCTTTGACATGCTGACCATCTTCATCAGTGGCACCGAAAACGGTTCCACCCTGAATGCCACAACCGGTAAGTGAAGCACTCCATGCCCGGGCAAAGTGATCTCGTCCCAGACTCGCATTGATTGTGGGAGTCCGACCGAATTCAGCCAGCGTGACGACTAGCGTATCCTCGAGCAACCCACGTTCTTCCAGATCTTCCAGCAACGTGGACATGACATGATCAAGCTCAGTCACTAATTCAAGATGCGTTTCAAAATTCTGCCCATGGCTATCCCACCAGGCTCGTGCCACTTTCACAAACGGAGTACCGGCTTCTACAAGTCGTCTTGCAACCATGGCCTGCTGCGCGAACAAGCTGTTTCCGTAACGGTCTTTGATCTTCTGCGGCTCATCTGATAAGTCGAAGAGCTTTTCACTGCTCATCAATCCCCGGACTCGACCATAAGCAACATTATGGCTACCCAGAGATTCCGAAACGCGACCTTTGGCAAATCGATTGCTGAGTAATGCTCGCAAATCAGCACGCTCTTTATGATCCAGATCGGTGATATCCTCGAGGCGGCTCAGGTGAGCTGGCTTATTGTCGGTCGTCAGGAACATTGGAGCATAACGTGCTCCCAAAAACCCTGGTTGACCGACAGCATTTCCTCGACCTTCGGTCGCCGTGTAAAACGACACATAGTCTGGAACCTGTAAGTCAGGACGCCCTAATTCACGAGCAAGCACGCTTCCCATATCCGGATACTTCAGGTTGGGTTCATCGCGTCGTCCAAGATGCATCAACCGAGCACCACCACCGTGGTCACCAATTTGCGTATTGAGTGATCGAATGATCGCAGTGTTGTGCAAACGTGTTGCCATTTTCGGCATTAGCTCAGAGATTTGCACACCTGGCAGAGACGTTTGAATTGCCTGATACGGTCCACCAGTTAATCGCCCCGGCTTAGGATCCCAGGTCTCTAACTGACTGGCTCCACCGGCAAGCCATAACAGCAGAACACGTTTACCATTCTTCTTCAGTTCATTGGATAACGCTTCGGCCTTTAAGACGTCCATATTCATGGAACTTGCAGCTATACCTGCTGCGGCAGCTCCTCCAAGGAATCGTCGACGACTAGGATTTACGGACATATCTACTCCAGTTTGATCTTTCTATTGATGACGCAGCATACAAAGCTTCGCAATCTTTTTATCTGTTTCTATTATATCTATCGGTTTGGAAAACTACTAAAACTCTATCGGAACATGCGAACTCAGCTTAGTGATTAAATCGCAATTCACTGCTGGTCATTAAAGCCCATACAATCTGCGAAATCGCATCTTCACGGCGGTCATTGCGAGCGTCCAGATAGGCTGAAATCGCCTGCACCTCTTCCGGCGTTGCCGGACGAGAATAAACGGCTTTGATCGCTCGTTGCACCATCGCCTCGGTCGTTTCCAACTTTGCCAATTCACCGCCCAGGCGATCATTGGATACTTTTATCTTATCTTCAAACGCTGTGTCATTACTAAACAGCAACGCTTCGTCCACGCTCACCTGAAACTCATCATTTGGCACTGCAAATTTATTGGCCCAACCACGCTGTGCTTTGACTTCATTGGCAATCCGACTTTCCGCTTCACTGGCGTCTTCCCAATGAGCCGGATTTCGTGCCGCGATGGCTAAGGCGGCCGCGTATTGCCGCGGGGAAAGTGGCTTCACGTTAGCAGCAGCGAACCAGAATTCCGCCGGACGCTTTTCACCGTCGTAACGACTCGATTGGCTGTAGGTTTGCGAGAGCACTAAGCCTCGAATGAGACGAGGTAAGTTGTAGCCGTTGGCATAGGTATCCCGAGCTAACCAATCGAGCAGATCCGGATGACTCGGTGGATTCTCCGGATGCATTTGATCCAATGGCATTACCAGTCCGTATCCATAGATGCGGTGCCACATCCGGTTGGCAATATTCTTAGAAAAATATTCCCGATCGTTTTCCCGCAGAGCAATTTCAATCAGTTGAGCGCGTCGACTAAAAGCCGGAGCCGGAGCCGGTTTTTTATCTTTCTTTAACTGTTCAAAATCAGCCTTCTCTTTTTTCTTACCTTCATCATCCAATACGACAGGTTCAGGCTCTTCAATCACGCTACCGGTGAGAAACATTAACTGAGCATCCAGTTGCTCGCCACTGGTCGTGGCGTATTTGATTTCTCCGTAGGCTCGTTCAGCGACAAAATCACCATTGGAGAACGAGCGGTTAAAAAACGACTTCATGCCATAGAAATGAGCCTGAGTCCATTCGGATACCAGGGGATGATCGTGGCACTTGGCACAGCTGATATTTACTCCAAAAAACAGAGCACTTGTGGCATTGGTGAGATTATCAATATCGCTGATGCGTAAATTAACAAATTGCATGGCCTGTTTAGGCATCTCTTCTTCGTAGTTGCCATAGATCATATCAGCGAACATCGTATCCCAGCCCTTCTGAGCTGTCAGTGCATCGACGAGATAAAGTTCGAGATCTGTTTTGCCGGCCGGAGCCAGAATATTATTTAGGTCATACGCCAGCTGTTCGGTGAACTCAGGTTGTGCCATCAAGCGGTCCACCAGTTTGACTCGCTTTTGAGGATCCTCGTCTGCCACATAGGCTTCGACCTCAGCAATCGTCGGAATCCGCCCGGCCAAATCCAGCATAGTGCGTCGCATTAAAACATAATCATCTACCTGAGCTGCGGGCTGAATATTTCCAGTTGCCTGCTCGCTTTTGATGTAGTGGTCCACGGCATCCTGAATAGAAGTTTCAGGCGGTAACAAATCCTGAGCATGGTTGATGCCCGGGCAAAGTAAGACTGCAGCTAACAGTGATAACTTCTTTAACATCTCAATCAAAACCAAACACCTCCCAGAGAATGTCCTTAGAGACAATCCGTGTGCTTTCCGTAATCAGGTGGAAAAAACTTGAGCAAGACATCAACGTGGGAGCTGATGCTGTTCAGGCGGGAACGCAAAATGTGATGAAGTTCAACCCATTTCGCTGAGTTTATTATCACAAATAACGAGGCTGTCGCAAAGACGGCTTCTCAAATCTTGCCCATTTCGCTGTCAGGCCACTTTACGCCATGGTAAATCCCCCCATTCAGCTGTGGAGCGTGAGCCAAGAGTTTTGAAATCCCTGACGAATGCGGGTGAAAATTCCGCTTTCCCCCTTGAGAATGTGGAATAATAGGCTCATTATAGTTTTTTACAACTTAATTAATTTACCTCCATGGGCGGCATTAAATTGACAGACGATGCGTCTGCCGTCCAACCTGAAGCCTGAATTGTGCTTCTGGAATAACCCAATAGGAGACATCGTTATGGCACGCTATACAGGTGCAAAAGCTCGAGTTAACCGTCGACTCGGTACACTCGTTTATGAAGATGCAGGTTCAGCACGTGCGTTTGATCGCCGACCATCCCCTCCCGGAATGCACACCCGACCCCGCCGACCTTCTAACTATGGTCAGGGTTTACAGGAAAAGCAAAAGATCAAGCACTACTATGGAATCGGTGAACGCCAACTCCGCCGTTACTTCAATAACGTAACACGGAAAAAGGGAAACACCGGGGAATTGCTACTGCTTTGCTGCGAACGCCGACTCGACAACGTCGTCCGTCGTGCAGGTTTTGCTCTGACTCGACCACAAGCTCGCCAGGGTGTCGTCCATGGTCACTTCCTGGTCAACGGTGTGCGAACCAATAAACCTTCCTATCAGGTTCGACCTGGCGACATCATCACCGTCCGTCGTCGCAACAACCTGCTGAAAATGTATCAGGGCGTATCCAGCCTTGCCACCGGCGAACCGTGTGACTGGCTTGGCTCTGATCCCGAAACTCTGCGTATCACAGTGCAGGGTACTCCCGGTGCTTCCGACATCAGCCTGCCTGTAGACGGAAACACGGTTGTCGAATTTATGTCTCGATAGGAAACCTATGCACGCTCCCGTTGTTGTACTCGGTGGTGGCCCCGGAGGATATGCGGCTGCATTCATGGCAGCCGATCAAGGGCTCGATGTAACCCTCGTCGAAATGGAATCACGTCTAGGCGGTACCTGTTTGCTACGAGGTTGCATTCCCTCCAAAGCGTTACTTCACGTGGCCAATGTGATGAGTGAAGTGGACGAACTGACCAGTGACTGGGGGGTTTCCTATAGTGATCCTTCGATCGACATCGACAAAGTCCGAGCTCGTAAAGACAAAGTCATTTCAACGCTTTCCGGCGGTCTTGGTCAATTAGCCAAACGCCGTAAAGTGAAAGTGATTACAGCTCGGGGTACATTCGAGAATTCAACCACGCTCAAACTGGAAGGCGAAAATGATTCGATTCCCGAGGGTGGTAAACTGACTTTCGACAAATGCATTTTGGCAACCGGATCCTCCCCTGCGATGCCTGGTCCATGGCGAGTGGATTCCGATCGGGTCATGGATTCAACCGGAGCATTGGCTCTAGCAGATATCCCCAAAACGATGCTGGTAATCGGGGGCGGTTACATCGGTTTGGAAATGGGAACGGTTTACGCCAACCTTGGTACCGAAGTCTCCGTCGTTGAATTTGCCGACGGCCTCGTGCCGATGGCAGACCGGGATATCATCAAGCCGCTGAGAAAGAAGCTCGACGAACTTTTCGGAGAGCGTATCTACACTAACACCAAAGTTGGCTCGCTGACCGTCGCTAATGATCAGGTCGAAGTCACCTTTGAAGGTCCCGCTCTTTACGATACGCGGCGTTACGACCGAGTGCTGGTTTCGGTTGGCCGTCGACCCAATTCTCAAAACCTGGGATTAGAAAATACCAGCGTCAAAGTAACGGACCGGGGATTTGTCGAATGTGACGCTCGACAGCAAACTGCAGATCCGCATATCTTTGCCATCGGTGATATCGCCGGTGATCCAATGCTGGCTCATAAAGCAACCCACGAAGCGAAAATTGCCGTTGCCAATATTGCCGGGCACGATGAATTCTGGGATCACAAATGTATCCCGGCTGTCATGTTCACCGATCCGGAAATTGCCTGGGCTGGACTAACAGAAAACGATGCAAAGGCAAATAACACGCCTTATGAAGCAGCTATTTACCCTTGGGCCGCCAGTGGAAGGGCACAGGCGTTGGGACGCACCGAAGGCCTGACCAAGCTACTTGTCGACCCGGAAACCAATCGAGTACTTGGGTGTGGGATGGTCGGCCCGGGAGCCGGGGAGTTGATCGCTGAAGCTGTTTTAGCAATCGAAATGGGATGCGAAGTGGAAGATATTACTGAATCCATTCATCCGCATCCGACGCTCAGTGAAACCATCATGAATGCCGGCGAAATCTACTACGGCACGGCAGTCGAGATGTATAAACCAAAGAAAAAGAAGTAAACAGGCTTCCTTTCTTTAGATCGCTACCAACGCAGGTTTCTCATTTCCGTTTCGGACGATCGAAAGTGCTATCTACGTAGTCTTTGTCTGACAGCTTGGCTAATTGCCCGCCGGAATACCGGCATATTAGTTTAATTCGCTATTTTTCCCACTCTGACCAGTCGATATACCGGTACCCCTCTAAACAAAACTGCGGCCAAGAGGGTATGATAAGTGAGTATTGGGTAGTGCCTTTTCCCAATAACCATAGGTTTAAACGAATACAATCTGGCGAGATTTCTCCAGGAAATACTCGTCCTCCCAGACAACTTGCAAGGTAATGTCCGATGTCCGAAGCAAAGACAGCTTCTGAAGAACCTGCCGTGGCCAATCAGGTCGATGGAAACCCCGCTGAAACTCAGGAATGGGTGGATTCTCTGGAGTACGTACTCCAATCTGCAGGTCCCGAACGAGTCCAGTATTTGCTCAATGTGCTCGATAGCACTGCTCGTCGTAACGGAGTCGATCTCCCGATCGCTTCCAACACACCTTACATCAATACCATTCCACCCGATCAGCAGCCGGCCTACCCCGGTAACCGTGAAATTGAACGGCGTATTAAAAGCATCATCCGTTGGAATGCCATGGCAATGGTCCAGCAGGCCAACAAGAAGTTTCCCGGAGTGGGAGGACATATCTCCACCTTCGCTTCTGCAGCCACTCTCTATGAAGTTGCATTTAACCACTTCTTCAAAGGACGCGGAGAAACCGGTTTTGACGGTGACCAGGTATATTTTCAGGGGCATGCCTCACCAGGGATTTACTCTCGAGCGTTCATGGAAGGGCGGTTACAGGAAGAAAACCTTGAACACTTCCGTCGCGAACTGCGTGACGTCCAGGGACTCTCATCGTATCCCCATCCGTGGTTAATGGAAGAATTCTGGGAATTCCCGACAGTCTCGATGGGACTCGGCCCTATCATGTCGATCTACCAGGCACGCTTCAACGAATACCTTCGGGACCGTGGCATTAAAGATACTTCCAATACCAAAGTCTGGGCATTTCTGGGTGACGGGGAAACCGATGAACCTGAAACACTCGGAGCGATCACTCTCGCCTCACGTGAAAAACTTAACAACCTTATCTGGGTGATTAACTGCAATCTTCAGCGACTTGATGGTCCGGTACGTGGAAACGGAAAGATCATTCAGGAACTCGAAGCAACCTTCCGTGGTGCCGGTTGGAATGTCATCAAGGTTATCTGGGGCAGTGACTGGGATGATCTACTGGCCAAAGACAAGACCGGTTTGCTCGCCAAACGCATGAACGAAGTCGTGGATGGCCAGTACCAAAAGTACACCGGGATGCCGGGGTCCTACATTCGTGAGCACTTCTTTGGTAAATACCCTGAGTTGCTCGAATTAGTGAAAAACTATTCTGATGATCAACTGGAGTCTCTGAATCGAGGTGGTCACGATCCCAAGAAAGTCTATACCGCCTATAAAGCTGCCGTTGACAGTACAGATAAGCCAACCGTGATTCTGGCCAAGACTATCAAAGGCTATGGGCTTGGAGAAGCCGGTGAAGGCCGTAACGTGGCTCATAACCAAAAGAAACTCAATGAACAGGAATTGCTGGAATTCCGCAGTCGTTTTGGCATTCCGATCTCAGATGAAGACGTTGCTAACGCTCCGTTCTACAAACCTGCTGAAGGTAGTGTGGAGTTAAACTACCTGGCAGAGCGTCGTGAATCCTTAGGAGGTTCGCTGCCTGCACGACCTAAAACAGCTCCCACCATGGATTACATTCCAACGCTGGAAGATTACAAAGACATGCTGGGAGACAGCAAAGGCAAAGAAATGTCGACCACGATGGGCTTCGTCCGGTTGCTGACGAAACTCTGTCGTGACAAACAGATTGGCAAATACATCGTGCCGATTGTGCCCGACGAAGCACGCACATTTGGTATGGAAGGTATGTTCCGTCAGGTTGGGATTTACGCTCACGCCGGCCAGCTTTACGAACCCGTCGATTCTGAATTACTGTTGTATTACAAAGAAGCGCGAGACGGCCAGATTCTGGAAGAGGGGATTACCGAAGCCGGAAGTATGTCCTCCTTCATCGCTGCGGGTAACTCGTATGCTCAGCACGGTATCAACATGATTCCGTTCTTCATTTATTACAGCATGTTTGGATTGCAACGTATCGGAGACCTGATCTGGGCTGCCGCAGATACTCGAGTCAAAGGATTTATGATCGGAGGAACGGCTGGACGAACAACACTCAACGGTGAAGGTCTTCAGCATCAGGACGGTCATAGCCTGCTCAATACGATCGCCTTCCCGACAGTACGCTCCTACGATCCGGCTTATGCCTATGAGACAGCCGTCATCGTCCTCGATGGAATGAAAAAGCTCTATCAGGAAGATGAAACGGCAATCTATTACATTACAGCCGAAAACGAAAACTATGTCATGCCGGCAATGCCCGATGGCGTGGAAGAAGGAATCGTTAAAGGCATGTACTCTTTTGATCCAGTCAAAGCGGATAAGGATAAGCCAACCGTGCAATTGTTTGGTAGTGGAGCCATTTTGCGAAGTGCCAATGATGCTCAGCAAATCCTTAGCGAAAAGTACGGCATTGGCAGTAAAGTCTGGAGCGTGACCAGTTATACCCAGTTACGACGAGAAGCTCAGGAATGTGAACGCTGGAACCGATTGCATCCCGGAGAAAAGCCCAAGGTTTCTTACCTCGAAAAGACGCTCAAAAAAGAAGAAGGCCCGTTTATCTCTTCTTCCGACTATGTCCGTGCTTTAGGTGAACAACTCTCACCCTGGATTCCGGGTGACTACTTCGTACTCGGAACCGATGGTATGGGACGTAGTGAAACACGAGAAACTCTGCGAGATCACTTTGAAGTGGACGGGAAACATATCGCCTTGACGGCTTTGACTCGATTGGCAAAAGCCGGCCAATTCGATGAAAGCAAACTAGCCGACGCTGTTAAGGAACTGGAAATCAATCCTGACAAAGTTAGTCCACTTTACGCATAACTAAAACCACTCTTCTTTCCCTTAGAAGCCCTTAAAAGCTTAATTCAAAACATGGCAACTGAAATCAAACTCCCTGAACTTGGCGATGGTATCGAGTCAGGAGATATCCTGGAAGTTTTTGTAAGCGTAGGCGATACTGTCGCTGAAGGGGATGATATCGTCGAAGTCGAAACCGACAAAGCCTCGGTTCCTGTTCCTTCGACTGCCGCCGGTACTGTCGCTAGTGTCGATGTGGAACCTGGACAGACCATTTCAATTGGCGCCGTTCTCATTACCGTGGAAGGTGGAGCAGCACCTGCGGACGAAACACCTGCTCCCGCTCAGGAACCGGAACCTACGCCGGAACCAGAAGCTGCAGTCCAGCCAGAAGTTACTCCGGAACCCGTGGTGGAAACACCTCCTGCTCCCGCTCCCGCTCCAACTCCCGCTCCCGCCCCAACTCCTACACCACCGCCGGCTCAGCCTGTAGCTGGTGATAGCGGCGAGATCGCAGCCGGACCGGCCATTCGTCGATTTGCGCGAGAAGTTGGAGTGGATTTAGCTAATGTTACCGGCAGTGGAGCCGGTGGCCGTATTACTCGAGAAGACATCCTCGAAGTCGTTCGTCAGGCAAACCAGCAAGTTGCAACGCCTTCAACATCGTCAACCGCAGGCAGTTCCAACTCACACACTTCGAATGCTCCGGGAGAACCTGGAACCGATGCCTTTGGGCCAGTTCACATCGAATCGATGCCGAAGATTCGAAAAACAATCGCTGCCAAAATGCACGAATCCTGGTCCACCGCTCCTCGTGTCACAAACTTCGACGATGCTGATGTCACCGATCTGGAGATGATTCGCAAGTCCTCGAAACAAGACTATCTGGATCAGGGCATCAAGCTGACATCGATGCCGTTTATTATCAAATCGGTAGCACTGGCTCTGCGGAACAATCCCAAGCTAAACGCGGCTCTGGATATGGATGCCGGTCAAGTCATTTACAAGGACTACGTCAATGTGGGAATCGCAGTCGATAGTGATCGCGGCTTAGTCGTTCCTTCTTTGCGAAGTGCCGATACCAAGAGTATTTCTGATATCGCTCGAGACCTTGGCACGCTCGCCGATAACGTACGTAACAATATTTTCGGTCTGGATGACCTGCGAGGCAGCACTTTTACAATTAGTAATTTGGGCGCCATCGGAGGAACCTACTCCACGCCGATTATCAATGTTCCGGAAGTCGCAATTCTACTTGTCGGACGCACGCGTAAATTGCCCGTTGTGGTGGATGACGAAATCGAAATTCGCCAAATGATGCCGCTCAGCCTGTCCTACGATCATCGCATCGTCGATGGTGGAGATGCTGCTCGGTTCCTCAACGAAGTCATCGGCTATCTTCAAGCTCCCAGCCGCCTGCTGCTAGCACCCTGAGACAGTTAGGCAATTAGACAGTGGCCTATATGGTTATTTGGTTCCATGTTTATGGCGAGCCAGGTCGACAATTCGATCGACCGTTACATGTTGAGTCTTGAGGCGATATAAGTAGCCTCGACGGCCAAACACTCCCACTTCTCGTCGGACATAAGTACTAAGATTGAGTCCGGGCTGAGGAGTTACAAATACCTGCACTTCTCCGTCTGCATTGACGAGAGCATATTCCGGAGCGTCATTTCTGGTGGATCGGACCCGTACTAGATATCCCGTTTCCGTATAGGCCGTTTTGCGAGCTTCTGCCGACAAAACCCCTGTTCCAACTTCTGACGCATTGATGTCTGATTCCTCAAACGGAAGATTTCTCACATTGAGATCCGAGGAACGCGGAGGTAGATTCGCAGCACTAGTTGCTGCGATTTTCTGTTTATCATCTTTGATTTTTTGGTACTGATTCAGTCGCTCAATTAAACCTTCCAAAACGACTTGATCTGCAGCGGTCGAATCCACGCGTAGACGGTTTGCCTGATCACGCAGGTATCCCAGGTTCCATGATTCTGACGGTCGAGTGGCCATTTCCGAAATGGCCGCTTCTATTTGTGGTATGGAATCCAAAGTGCCAGACTTCCGGGGCTGAGATTGGAAGCTGGTCACTCGAAACGGACTTGCAATATCTGCTCGTTTTGTTTGTGAACTGCGTGGACGATCGGAATTGCGAACCAATCGCGCACTTCCCGATGGTTTAATCCAACGCGGAATGTAATTTGCCGGGCCCTCGTTGATTGTTGCCTGACCGGTCGTGGATTCAGAGAAACTTGCCAATGCCACTCGACTATTCAAGGTTCGATCTGCACGCTGCCCTACCGAGTCGATCGATTCATCACCTGCTACAAATCGCTGATGTAACCAACGGAATTCACCGGCAGGCGGAGCAATCTTATAGTAGGTCTGAGTCGGTTGACCGGGAGCCAATGCGAGATCTTGCTGTCCCAATACGGTGACGACTTCCCCTCGATTTAACAACACGGTATAGCCATAGTTGACCGCTTTATCGTACTGACTGCCGATCCACGAAGGGACTCGCATCTTACCAACAGTCCCGTGATCACCATCTGCGTGAAGCTCCAGATCTGAAGACAAAACCCAGCTATACGACTCATGCAATGGGCGAATTGCCAAATATCCGTTTTTGGTTTCCCGGTATACCTGAACCTGATCTCCCGGTTGCAAATACGAACAAACATATTGATCTGAAAATGGAGCTGCGAGTACAGGCGATTGTGAACCTACGACCGTAGCCGAGTAGGGTGCACTGACTTGACCGAACACAATCACTCCACAGAGAAGCGTCAATAGACATGCAAAGAAGGCTTTCATTTTCAAACCTAAGCTGAAGGCGACAATTGGGTTTTATCCGAGATGGGAAAAGTAATGTATTCGGATACTTAAAAGCAAGGTCGCAAAGATCAACTCATGTGTAATTCCAGCATGTTGCCCAGCTTTACATCTGGTGAACATACCGCACCTTTGACTCGATTCTGCCACCGGAAAATACCGAAGAAAGAACTGGAATACCGGTTTGTCATCAGCAAAACATCATGCCTATTCGTCCACATTTACGTAATTTAACATTCTTCCCGGTGCTAGCAGTACTGAGTGTTTGTGTATTGCTGTGTGGAAAAGTGACGGCAGAAGACGCGACGGCAGCTGATTCCAACTCGACGAAGAAACTAACCATTCGCCAACAATCCGAGTCCTCGATTCCGTGGGGCAAGCTTACCGATGAAGCTCAGGAAAAACTTCAGGGTGTCCTCACCAATGCCACCGTATTCCATCGCTCACCAGAACATAAGCTGGCCTGTGACCATGATGTCTATTTACATTTGATTCGCCATCCTGAATTGGTCGTCAATATGTGGGAACTGATGGGCGTTTCCAAATTACGGATGTCCCGGGAAGAGGACTATGTCATCAACATTGACGATGGGCAGGGTACGAACAGTCAGCTGGAATTAGTTTACGGCAATGCCAACCTGCATATCTTCTATGCCGAAGGGTCCTACAAGGGCAGCATTATCCCCACGGTCAATCAGGGGCGAGTCGTACTCATCCTGAAGACGGATGAAGCGATGGAAGAGGGCAAACCCATCGTGACACATCAACTCGACATGTTTATTCAGTTTGATCAATCCACCAACCAGCTCTTAGTTAAAACGCTGCAGGGATTGTTTCTCAAAATGGTGGATATGAACTTTGCGGAAACGACGAAGTTCATATCCCAAATCGACGCAATTATTCAGGACAATCCCGAAGGAATGAAACGACTGTCCGGTCGACTCACTCGAGTACAGACTCCGATCCGCCAAAAATTCAACTCGCTAGTTGAACGCGCCAACGCTCAATACGTTCGCATCGCAACTACGACCGAACCGCAACCTGACTAATCTACCTGATCACAAAGTTTACAAGTCGGCCCGGTACCACGATCACTTTGATGACCTCACTGTCGGCCAGCAATTGTTGCATTTTCTCATCATCTCTGGCTGCCTGCTCCAAATCATCTTTGCTGATATCCGCGGCGACCGAAATTCGACTTTTCACTTTGCCTTTGATTTGAATCGGAATCTCGATCGTGCTTTCCACCAGCAGTGATTCATCACATTCAGGCCAGGGTTCATAAGCCAGCGTCGTCTCGGCTCCTAGTAACTCCCATAATTCTTCCGCAATATGTGGAGCGTAGGGTGCCAGCAACAATACAAAGGACTGCAAAACATTCTTCGGGCGAGATTCCTGCTTCGTAAAGTAATTCACGAATTCCATCATACGGGCAATAGCGGTATTGAAGTCGAGGTTCTCTGTATCCCGAGTCACTGCCTGGATCGTCTTGTGAAGAACTTTAAGAGCTTCGGCATCTGCTTCGACGTCCGCAACCGCTTCATTCAACTCCAGCGATTCCGCGCGATCATTGACAATCATCCGCCAGACTCGATCCAGAAATCCTTTCACGCCGTTAACACCAGACATACTCCACGGCTTCGTAGCGGTCAAAGGCCCCATAAACATCTCGTAGAGTCTCAGCGAATCAGCACCATAGCCATCCACAATTTCATCGGGGTTAATTACGTTTCCGCGGCTCTTTGACATTTTGAAAGACCGGCCATCCACTCGGACTTCGGCATGATCAGCTAACACAAACGTGTCACCTTTCTTGGCAACCTGATCTTCGGTCAACTTGACCGGTTGAACTTCTGATCCATCTTCTTTACGAAACAGACCATCATCTCCTCGCGAAACCTGATTCACTCCAACCCAATTCTGCATTTCATCCTGGTAAGCGGTGAATTCCATCTCTCCCAGAATCATGCCCTGATTAACAAGCCGCTGAAATGGCTCTTTGGTCGTCACATGGCCGCGGTCATAAAGCACTTTATGCCAAAAACGAGCATACAAGAGATGTAAGACGGCATGTTCCGCTCCACCGATATATAGATCAACAGGCATCCAGGCCTGTTCCCTGGCGGGGTCAACAAAGCAGTCTTCATTGTGTGGATCGATATACCTCAGGTAATACCAGCAGGAACCTGCCCATTGAGGCATCGTGTTGGTCTCACGACGGTATCGTTTACCATCAATGACCGGATAGAGCCATTGGTCATCGGCTTTTGCCAGGGGAGGCTCGGGGCGGCCGTGCGGTTTGTAATCTTCCAGATACGGCAAATCAACGGGTAAATCCTCTTCAGCCACACCTCGAATGACACCGGTCGCATTTCCATCCTCATCCAATTCGTGCAAAATCGGAAAGGGCTCTCCCCAAAATCGCTGTCTGGAGAACAACCAATCTCGTAGTTTGTAGTTCACCGCGGATGCCCCTAATCCTTGCCGGGCTAACGACTCCCTGATGGACTCTTTGAATTCTGCTGTTGGAGTGCCATCGTACTGGCCTGAATTGATGGCTAACCCCAAACCGTGGAAACAACGGTTGCCAGCCAGAACTTCTTCCCGGTCAACACCTTTACGGTCGCCGGGATCAACGACGGCAATAATTTCGATTTCGTATTCTTTCGCAAATTCAAAATCGCGTTCGTCATGTGCAGGCACGGCCATGATGGCACCGGTGCCGTAACTGATCAGGACATAATCAGCGACCCAAATCGGCACCTGCGCACCATTGACTGGATTCGAAGCGTAGGCCCCGGTAAAGACTCCGGTTTTGGATTTGGTATCTTCCGTACGCTCCCGATCACTCTTGAAAGACGCTTTTTCACAATAAGCTTTCACGGCCGCTGCTTGCTCATCACTCGTCAGGCTTTCCACGGCCGGGTGTTCCGGAGCGATCACCATATAGGTTGCACCGTACAACGTATCCGGGCGGGTTGTATAAACTCGCAATGTGTCGTTCGTCGGTTTTGCGGGGAACCCTGAAGTTGCACGGGATTGTTTCCAGTCTTCAAACTGCTCGGCACCACCCGTGAAAAAATCGACTTCGGCACCGGTACTACGACCGATCCAGTCTCTTTGTAACTTCTTGATGCCATCGGACCAGTTCACATCGTCTAAATCATGTTCGAGACGATCTGCATATGCCGTAATCCGTAACATCCACTGTCGCAGAGGAATACGCTGCACCGGGTAATTCCCTCGTTCACTGCGGCCATCAATGACTTCTTCATTCGCCAGCACTGTTCCCAGGTCTGTACACCAGTTCACCAACGCATCATCGAGGTAGGCAAGTCGGTGTTCGTCACGATACTTAGCTTCTGCCACCTCTCCTTCAGCAGTGACTTCAGCCGGAATCGGTAACTCACTAATAGGACGTCCCTGCTGTTTCTCAGTATCAAACCAAGTATCGAATAGAACAAGGAAAATCCACTGCGTCCATTTGAAGTAGCCCACATCGGTCGTCGCCAGAGATCGGCTCCAGTCATAACTGAAACCAAGCATTTTCAACTGCCGTGTGAAGTTGGCGATGTTTTTTTCTGTCGACTCACGGGGAGGTGTATTGGTCTTAATCGCATGTTCTTCAGCAGGAAGACCGAAGGCATCGTAACCCATCGGGTGCAGAACGGATTTACCACGCATCCGTTCAAACCGACAAGTGATATCCGTGGCGGTATAACCTTCCGGATGACCGACGTGTAATCCGTTACCACTAGGATAGGGAAACATATCAAGCACATAGAGTTTTTCCCCTTCCGGCATTTCTGCCGTCTTAAATGTCTGGTTCTCTTCCCAATAGGCCTGCCATTTGGCTTCAATTTGGCTGGGATTGTAACGTGGCATAGGATAGGGTACTCGCTGCAGTGATAAAGCTCGAAGAGCTGCAAAAGGCGGGAAGAAGTAAGCGGGTGTGCCTACCATTAGTCCGGACAATTACACAGGTTTCAAACCGCCGATTCTAAAGGTTTTCTTTGTATGTGGCAATTCGAGAGTCGTGGACATTCCTTCGTGTTGTGATGAGAATAAAGAAACCAACAAACTACTTTTCAGGCCCTTTCCGGGGGCTTCACAATCAGTACGACACCGTGTGAATGAGACGATCACTTAAAGACTTACAACTGAATGATGACGGTCGCAACAAGATGCGGGCAGCCGGTCGGTTTAATGCTCAATTACTCGACTTTCTGAGGCCTCATGTTAAGGCAGGCGTCACGACAGAATCGATTGATAAACTGTGTCATGAATACACTCGTGATCATGGCCACATCCCGGCACCTTTGAATTATCACGGGTTTCCCAAAAGCTGCTGTACCAGTGTCAACGAGGTCATCTGTCATGGTATTCCGGATTCTTATGTGCTGGCTGACGGAGACATTGTCAACGTCGATATCACCTCGATCGTCGACGGATGGTACGGCGACCAATCCGAAACATTTTTAATCGGTGACGTCAGTCAGGAAGCCCGTCAGGTAACTCAATGCGCATTCGACAGCCTCTATAAAGCGATCGATGCGATTGCTCCCGGCAGTAAGATTACCGAGATCGGGCATGCAATCGTAGGGGAAGCAGAAAGGTATGGATTTGGAGTGGTACGTGAATATGTAGGGCATGGTTTAGGGAAAGAGTTCCATCAGGATCCATCTATACCACACTACCCGGACCCTCGATTTAATCGCATCCCCTTAGAACCGGGCATCTGCTTCACCATCGAGCCGATGATTAATGTAGGACGTTACCAGGGAATTGTCGACCCCCTCGATAACTGGACGGTCCGTACCATCGACGGCAAACTGTCAGCTCAGTTCGAGCATACCATTCTCATGACCGAGGATGGCCCTGAAATATTGACGACGACCGAAGAGGGACCCCGACCGGGACATCAATTCTAACGATCGTGAATAACGTCCAGCCAGCTAGCCACCGAAATGTTCTTCGGCCTTGGTCTTAAGTCCTTTAAGATCGAGCTTTCCTGTTCCCAATACAGGTAACGCTTCGACTTCCAAAAAGCTGTCGGCCGATGGGATAAAGATGTTCGGCAATCCGTGGTCTTCGCTTAAGGACTTACGTATTGCATCAATCTCCTTTTCAATCGGGCAATGCAGCACAATCAGGCGTTCCCCTTTTCTGGCATCCGGTACGGCCGTGACGGCAGCCAGCATTTCTTCGGTAGCTCCCAGGATCTCATTGAGCGCCTCTTCGATTTTAATGTGCGGCACCATTTCGCCACCAATTTTCGAAAAGCGACTCATGCGGCCTGTGATTTTGATGAAGCCATCTTTATCAATCAACGCCACGTCTCCGGTCTTGTACCAACCATCAACGATGACCTCGTTGGTTAAATCTTCCCGTCCAAAGTAGCCTTTCATTACATTGGGACCTTTAATCCACAACATACCCGACTCTTCAACGCCCAGTTCGTCACCGCTATCGAGATCCGTTACTTTGGCGGCAACGCCTGGAATCGTACGTCCAACCGTACCTTCTTTTGATTCGACGTGATCATCGGAAGCTTGTCGACTTTGCGGCACATTCACGGAAACCAATGGGGAAGTTTCTGTTGCTCCATACCCTTCCACAGGACGAACACCGTATTTTTCTTCGAATTGATCCGCCACATCGGCTGGTAGTTTTTCAGCACCAGTAATGACGATATCCAGCGATTCGAATTGTTCTGGAGTGACTCGTCGCAAGTAACTTCGCAGAAATGTCGGTGTAGCGACCAACACAGTCCCCTTGTTCTGTTCGGTCACTTCACCCACTTTTTTCGCTTCCAGTGGATTCGTGTGATAGGCAACACCTAAGGACTGGCACAGGGGAGTCCAGATGGTGACGGTAAAGCCCATGGAATGGAAGAAGGGAAGAATCCCAATGACCATGTCGTCCGGCTTGAGTTTTGCGATTTGGTTTATCGCTTCCACATTACTCGCCACATTCGCGTGGGTCAGCATCACCCCTTTAGGCACGCCGGTTGATCCCGATGTAAAGATCACTGTCAGAACATCGTCTGGTTTAATTTCATCAAGCCCCAGGGATTTAATGATGGAATTTGCGGAACTAAACTTGGATACAAATAAGCAGGTCATCTTATCCATGAGTGTCGGTTTGTAAGGATCTTTGCGGAGGTCCTCGAGATAAAACACTTTGGCATCCAAATCTTCTTCATTGAAGTTGAATTTCTTCATTGCCAGACGGCTACCCAGAATCGTTTTGATGCCGGCCTGAGCACAACAGGCATTTAAGACTTCCGGGCTGACCGTGTAGTTCAAGTGAACAGCGACACGTTTATCGAGTGCCAATGCCATATTAGTCACAGCACCGCCCACACTTTGAGGAATCAACATTCCTACATACTGTTCGTCTTCACCAAGTACGTGGCGATTGAGCAGTTTACGAAGTACTAGTGAATGCAACAGGATTTCACTTCCGCTGAGTGACTTACCACTGGTATCGGAAATCTTCGGTTTGCGATTTCGTTTACATTCACGGATGAACTGACATGTCATCTGACTTTCATTTTGAATGCGTTGATTCACTGCTTTTGCTCCTAACTGCGAAACCGCCTGGCGGAATTCATGAACTTCTGATGTTTTCGGAATAGGTTTACCAAAGTGTACCCATACAGGATACGGGATTTGGCGTGGTAGTTTCCAGAAATACTTACCTGCGGAGAAGCTAAACACACTTCCCCACAGCCCGTCCAGATAAATGGGAATCACCGGTACGTCGGTCTCACAACGATCCAGAATCTTCTTCATCCCGGGCTTAAATGTCTGAATCTGTCCGGACTTGGTTAAGGCACCTTCCGGGAAGATACAAACAAGCTCCCCGTTATCAAGCGCCTTGGCTGCGGTATCCAGTGCTTTGATTACCGAGCGTCGGCCTGGTGTGATCATAATCACTCCAAACATCCTCCCCAAAGCATTCAATATCTTATTCTTAAAATTGCCCGAGAATACAACCATCCGAATCGGGCGTTCACTTGCCAGCAACAACAGGATGCCATCGATCCAGGTAACATGATTGGGTATCAGTAAAGCCCCTCCCGTTTCAGGCAGATTCTTAAGCCCTTTCAACTTAACTCGGTAAACCGTTTTGCTTAGCGTCCAGACGAAGAATTTGATCGTGACCGAAGGAATCAGCACCACGATGTAAATGGCAATCGGTATGGTCAGTAATCCGAGCGTCAGGAAGATATCACGTGCCGAGAAAAATGGTTCACCACCTTCGGTCTCGACTCGTAACGCCATAAACAGACCGTTCATAATCAACATGCCAAAGAATGTCAGCAGATTCGTGGCAGCCAGCACAGCTCCTAAATGTTCCCGGGGACTGCGATGCTGAAGGAAGGCTGTAAGCGGCACTTCGAATAGACCGGCACTGAAGCCCACACCGGCCAGCAGGACGCAGGCAATAAAGTATTCCCATTTAATCTCACTACTAGGTTCAAGACTCAGATTTAATTCCACATCTTCAAATCCATGTTCAGCATTTCCATCCAGTGTTTGACGTCTGACGGTCACGACCACCTGAGCAGACTCTATCGTTGACGCATTTCCTTCCTGATGCCCGATCACTCGTTCGTTGAAAATATCACGTGAATCCACGGGATCACCACCGACCGACAAAATCTGGTCGTCAAGCTGAAAGCCCGATTCGATGGCCGGTGCATCCTTGGCCAGCTTCATCACCCGCACCACTCGTGGCTGACCTTCTCGAATCTGATCCTGAACTGAAATCCCCAATTTCGTTTTGTCGAAAATCGTGCTGTCCACCGTGAACAACAACATCGTGGAAATGGCAATACCGAAGGCGCCGGCAGGCAAAATCCCCAACTCCACTCGGTCACCCGACATCAGACCAGCCAATACCGATCCCACACAAATTCCCAACACGACCACGACCAGAAACGGAGTACGGTCCGTTTCCGAGCCGGACCCGGCTTCGACTACAAACTGATCGATGTTGTTTTGGGCTACAGCGCTGACGGCCCAGAAGAACATGATCCCAATCGCGATGCGAAACAAAGCGCGACTTTCGTGAAGTATTCTCAAATCGCTCCACATGGACTTAACCATATTGATCGGAAAGAGTCGCTTTTTATTTGCAATTTGTAGCGGATCAATTCCCAGGCTAATAACCGACCCGACTAATGCGATACCCACGACAACCTGTGCAATTAACATCACGGGATGTCCGCTACCCAGATTGGCTGTGGAATGCAACAGAAAATCGCCGTTGTCGCCTGCATAGTAATCCGCCAGATACCCACCCAAAAACATCCCACCCAACGTTCCAACCACGGTCATCATGTTGTAATAGCCGTTAGCAGGTGAGAGCTTTGCCGGCTTAACGATTTCCGGAATCGAACCCATTTTTGCCGGATAGAACATCGCACTCTGCGCTCCCATGAGCGTCAGCGATATAAAGATGAATAGTGGCGACTCAAGAAAGATCGCCAGACTCCCCATCAACATGATTCCGATCTCAGCAATCTTACAAGCCACAATGACCCGTCGCTTGGAAAATCGATCCGATATATAACCAGCATGCGTTGCCAGAATGATGTAAGGAGTCACAAAACAGATTAACCCCAGACCTAACACCCAGCTTTGAGAAAGTCCCCAGATCTGATCCTGGCGGTATTCCACATACTGCTTGCCAATTCCAATGACCAGCCAGCGAAAAGTATTGTCATTGATACCGGTAAGAAATTGAGTCAGGCAAAGCGAAATAAAACTCTTGGATAAGAGATTATTCTTACCTGCCGGGAGCAAACTGGCATTTGCTTTCTGACTCATTCTCGCTGGCTCTGTCTTAGATGTCGGTCAAGGAATTACTGATGTGAAAAAACCATCCAGGAAACTTTCCATTAAAACCTGATTTGCTCGAAAGTTACTTCAAGCCAATCAATCTGGAATTGCGAAGCTATTAATATAGTCCTGAGTGCTAATATTCAATTCACACTAAAAGAATAGCACTTTTTCAAGTGAACGGCATCATTGATAACGCTGGAAAAATAACATCCATGAAGCGATGACCCCGTGATCGATCCGATTTTGTCATGAAACTCCAACGCCCACAGTACTTAATGGCAGCCATGATATTGCTTACCTTGGGTATTCAATGCTTGTATATAGATTCATACAAGATGACCGCGCAGGCGAGCGCTGCTTTGTCCTCTCAATTGGACATTCCCCCGGCTGTTGTAGACAATTCAACGACAAATGCCGAAGCCACTTCATCCACCGACAACAACCTCCATCCCCAGACGCCCGACGGCTCCAATGATGAACAAAGCAGCCCGACTGAATCTCCGAAAAAAGTTGATGATTTTTTAGGGCAATACACCATCATCCTGCCTAACTGGCTGACCTGGGCTCTGCTGGGCGTCAGTGGCATCTGTTTTCTCCGAACGATCCCCTGGCTCGCTCCTAAAGGGAAATAGACGCTCGGGATTACACGAGCCTCCACTTTCCCCTCGTCCACTGTGTCTGAGGTCCAGTCGTTCGTTCCAGCCTTTGAATTGGGATGTGATTACTAGAGCGTGGTATCTGCTGATGTTATAGTGTGAGTTACCATTTTTGGTACATCTATCCAACAACACAAACCCCAAAAAAGACCAATGAAATCCGTTATGAAGTCTTCCATCGTATTACTACTTATCGCAACTGGTCTGCTTGCTGGGTGTTCTGATTCGAAATCTGCTCCCGAATCGAAAGGGACCGGCGATGGTCAGCAAACCGAGCAGGTGCAGCAGCAAACGAAAGTCAGCGATGATGTCGACGTGGTTAAAGCTCTGACTGACCTGGGAGCAAGCTTCAAGAAAGATAGTAATGACCTGATCACTGAAGTTAGTCTAATCGGCACGACGGCAACTGATACAGATCTGGAGCAACTTAGCAAACTCACCAAACTGACTTCTCTGCGACTCAACAAAACTCAGGTTTCTGACGACGGCCTGCAAACAGTCGGAACGCTCACTAATCTTGTAAACCTCGATTTAAGAGGATGCTCGATTAGCAACCAGGGCATGGAAGCGATTGAAGGTTTAAGTAAGCTGCGAGCCTTACGTCTTTCAGGTGAAAGCGGGGCAACCACCGTCGATGACGACGGGATGGCAAGCGTTGGAAAACTCACGTCACTAAAAGCTCTGTTACTGGATCATCTTTGGATCAGTGAACTTGGACTAACCGATCTGGCTGGCTTAAAGAATCTGGAAGAACTCTATCTGGCCAAAACATTAATCGACGATGCTTCGCTGGCTGTTCTTAAACAGCACCCCAAACTGAAAAAGCTGCGAATCTCTCAAACCCAGATTTCAGATACGGGTCTTGAATCGCTGGTTGCACTTACCAACCTGACTGAACTGGACCTCAGCGAAAACAGCATCATTTCAGATTTGGGAATGGATCATATCGGAAAAATCACCACACTTACCCGACTCAATCTTTGGCGAGTCGCTTTGAGTGATTTCGGTGTGGAGAAACTGGCTGCTTTAAAAGAAATGGATTGGCTTAATCTGGACAACACATCACTTTCAGATGCCGGATTGCCACATCTACAGGGGATGGGAAAAATCACATTCTTACATCTTGGTTCCACGACGATTACTGATGATGGCCTGGTACACCTGGAAGGGCTAACCACACTGAAAGATCTCAAGGTAACCCGGACAGCCGTGACTGAAGACGGAGTAGCGAGTCTCAAAGAAAAACTGCCCACCACCGAGATTCAACTTAAGTATCTCGGCAATGGGCAGTAATGGTTGATTAACCAAAGAATGGAAACGTCTTAGACGATTTCCCAACCTTTGCGGTATTCTTTGGTAATGAAGTTATCTGCTTCCGGTGTATTGGTCGCTTTCAAGGATTTCGCATCCCAGTCCAGTGCCTTACCGGTTCGGTAACTGACGTTTCCAAGCAATACTGTTTCGGTAAGTGCTCCTGAGTAATCAAAGTTGCACAATGTTGGAGTACCTTCCTTACAGGCTTTAATCCATTCGGCGTGGTGTCCGATCGACGGTGGAATCGTCTGCTTCGGAGGCGTCCAGCTTTCGAATTTATCAGTTGGGAATAAACGGTAGCTCGAGTAATTCGCGAACATCATTCCTTCTTCACCAACGAACATCACTCCAGCACCAGGAACACGTTGCCCGTCAATTTCTTTCGGGATCATATTTCCGTCGTACCAGGTTAGGTTCAATGTGTCGCTGTTATCAGCGGTCGGGAAGACGTATTCCACTTTCAGTCCCAATGGGCATGTTTCTGCATGCAGTTCAGGTCCTGTAGCCTTACAGGACAGAGGATGACGAAGACCAAGTGCCCAGAAGGGAAGGTCCATATAGTGACATGCCATATCGCCTAACGTACCCTGTCCGAATTCCCACCAGCGACGCCAGTTCGCCGGGTGGTATCGACCGGGAGCATAAGGACGCTCCTGAGCCGGTCCCAACCAGAGATCCCAGTCCAGGTTCTTCGGTGGTTCTGTAATCTGATCGGCAGTCGGCAAATCACCGCCACCCCAGCCTTTTCCGACCCAAACGTGTACATCGGTAATCTTACCGAGCACACCTGATTGAATCGCTTCCACCACGCGTCGGTAATTCGGTTCGGCGTGAATTTGAGTTCCTAACTGAGTTGCCACGCCATACTTTTTGGCCTCTTCGGCAATAAGACGAGCTTCGAAAACAGTATGACTCAATGGCTTTTCTGTATAGGTGTGTTTACCTGCTCGAATCGCCAGTAGTGAAGCCGGAGCATGTGAATGATCGGCTGTGGCAACCACAACCGCATCAATCTTATCACCTTCCTGGTCAATCAACTCGCGATAGTCTGAGTATTTTCGAGCACTGGTAAATTGAGCTGCGGCACGATTCAGGTAATTGGAATCAACGTCACACAAGGCAACGATGTTTTCCCCTTTGACCCCTGAGATATCTGCAGCTGCCCGATTCGCCGTACCGACGCAGGCGATGTTAAGTTTTTCGTTTGCTGACGTCGAAGCTGAAAGTTCTGCACCACTGAAAACACCGGCGGATAGTGCCGTTGCACCAGCACCGGTCGACTTCAGGAAGTTACGACGATTTTGCTTTTGAATAGCCATATGTTATTTTCCCGTTCTGTTCTACACAGGGATTGGTAATCTTCTTATGTGATGCAGTTAATCTTAGCACAAAAATCCGCCACATTCCGCTTCGAATTGATAATCCGGTTCCATCAGCAGGAGGAGGTGATAAAATGAATTTTCCTCAGATCCCTGTCAGGGGTCAAAGCAGCATAAAAACACCGAGAAACCGGAGAAACAACCGCCATGGGCGCTCAACAAAAAGCTGAAGAATCAGGCATCGAATTTCAGGCCATTGAACCAGGTTATCTAAATCTATGTATTCGTAGCGGAAACCAACTAATCACATCAGGTCACACCAGCACGGTCAAAGGTGTTCTTGGTAATGGAATGAGTGTTGAAGAGGGATATGCCGCGGCTCGGGATTGCGGAGTAAAAATCCTGCAATCGGTTCATGATGAACATGGGACGCTTGATAATCTGCGTGTCATCAAAGTACTCGGTTGTGTTTATTCAGCGCCTGATTTCACCGACCAACACCTGGTGATCAACGGATGCTCAGACCTCTTCCACGAAGTGTTCGGTAAAGAAGGCGATGGCTATCATGCTCGCAGCGCTCTTGGATTTGCAGCCCTGCCAACTGGTGCTGCTGTCGAAGTGGAAGCCATTTTCGAAATCCTCGAGTAACATTCATGGTCGATCAATCGTTCACGATTACTGCATTTTATAAGTTCCTGGAGATCTCTGAGGAGGAACTTGTATCCATACGAAGCGAACTGCAACGTATGGGTTATAAATTCAAGTTGCAGGGACTAACTCTGGTCGCCACCGAAGGCGTTAACGGAACGGTTTCCAGCTCTGCTGAAGGTATTGCCGGTTTTAAGCAGGACCTTCAGCAGCGGTTTGGGGAGATCACATTTAAAGACAGCTACAGTGATTTCCGACCTTTCAAGCGCTGGCTGGTTAAAGTTCGTGACGAAATCGTAGCCATTAAAGACAAATCCATTTTTCCGGATGGGGACAGAAATCATCTTTCCCCGGAACAATGGCACGATGTCCTATCGGAGGAAGACGTCGTGTTAATCGACACGCGTAATATCTGTGAAACCGACATTGGAATGTTTCAGGGAGCGATCGACCCGCGGCTCAATAGCTTCGGAGAATTCCCACAGTGGGTCAAAGACTGTGGTATTCCCAAAGATAAAAAAGTCCTGATGTACTGCACCGGGGGGATTCGCTGTGAAAAAGCATTGATCTCCATGGAGCGGGAAGGCTATGAAAACGTCTTCCAGCTCAAGGGTGGAATTCTGGATTATCTGGCACAATACCCCGATGGACACTGGGACGGTGAATGTTTCGTCTTTGATGGACGAGTCGCGGTTGATAATCATCTTGCCCCTTCGCAACGTTATAAATTCTGCCCCCACTGCGGGGATCCAGGCGACCTGCAATCCACTTGCGACGTCTGTGAAACTGAAATGGTGATTTGCCAGCAGTGTGCGGCCACACCCGAGCGACAAACCTGCTCGAAGAATTGTGCCGAGAAGTATCGCCGGCAAGCCACCGTTGCAGGAGATTGAGATGGTTTTGTTGGATTCCCAGCTCGCCGAATACAATGCGCAAGGGCATTTGACCATCAACGACTTCTATTCTTCAGAAATCGTTGCAAAAATCACGGACGACATCAATCAATGGGCCGCAGAAACCCGAGCGAGCCTGAGTCCCGAAGACGAACGTTGGTACCTTGAACAGGATGTTCCGGACGGAGTTTCCCTGTTTAGGAAACTTGATAATCCGATCTACAACCGCCCGTTCTTACGTAAACTACTCGTCACACCACGCCTACTCGCTATCGCTGAACAACTGATCGGAACAAACTTATCCGTCTTTTTCAGCCAGGTCTTTATGAAGCCGGCGAAACATGGTGGCCCCAAACCTGTTCATCAGGACAATTTCTATTTTGGGCCGGCAGATGAAGATCGGGTACTAACCGTGTGGGTGGCAATCGACGATGCCACCACAGAGAACGGGTGCCTGTACTATGGCGATGGAAGCCACAAGACCGGCGTTCACCAGCACGTCGCTCCGGCTGGCGAACCCTTTAATCTCATGGTACCTGCCGATATCGCAGTAAACTTTCCGATGACGGCAGCCCCTGTAAACGCTGGTGGTCTTTCACTGCATCACGGCAGTACATTCCATCAGTCGTCAGAGAACACCAGTGAGCTTCCCCGACGCGCCTTAGCAATGCACTTTATTCCTCAGGACATGCCGTTGGTCAGTCCGGGTTTGGATTACGACCTCAGTGTGGTCGTCAACTTTTAGGTCAGCCAGGAGTCGCTTCCTTACAAAGACTTTCCATGAGCAACGCTCGTTGCAATAAAGCTTAATAACTATGAAAACATCTCCTCTTTATTATTCGCTCATCCTGATTTTTCTCACATTAACAGCCCGGTTAGTGGATGCTGCTCAAACTGCTCAGCCCAATGTGGTAGTCATTCTTACCGATGACCAGGGTTGGGGTGATTTGAGTTTGCACGGCAATACTAACCTCAACACTCCCAACCTCGACGCCCTCGCCAAAGCCGGAGCAAGTTTTGACAGGTTTTATGTCTGCCCGGTCTGCTCACCGACGCGAGCGGAGTTTCTAACAGGGCGTTATCATCCTCGTGGCGGAGTGTTCAGTACGTCCGCCGGGGGTGAACGACTGGATCTGGATGAAGTGACCATCGCGGATACGTTAAAAGCGGCTGGATATCAAACCGGAGCGTTCGGCAAGTGGCATAACGGAATGCAGTATCCGTATCATCCTAATGGACGAGGATTCGATGAATATTATGGTTTCACCTCGGGCCACTGGGGACACTATTTCGACCCACTACTCGAACATAATGGTGCTCTGGTCCGCGGCTCAGGATTTTGTGTTGATGACTTTACCAACAAAGCCATGAAGTTTATTGAATCCAGCGTTAAGCAGGATCAGCCCTTCTTCGCTTATCTTCCTTACAACACACCTCACTCGCCGATGCAGGTTCCGGATAGATTTTGGAAGAAATTCGACGGCATCGAATTGGGGCTCCGCAATCGCGACCCTAACAAGGAAAACGTCCAACACACCCGGGCTGCCCTGGCAATGTGCGAAAACGTGGATTGGAATGTCGGTCGCCTGTTAAAAAAACTCGAGCGGCTAGGAGTGGATGACAACACCATCGTGGTCTTTTTTCATGACAACGGTCCTAACGGGAGTCGTTGGAATGAAGAAATGCGAGGACGCAAAGGCTCCACCGATGAAGGAGGGTGCCGATCTCCACTATTCATCCGCTGGCCAGCCAAAATCAAACCGGGGACATCGGTGACTCAAATCGCATCGGTCACGGACTTGTTACCTACACTGACCAGCCTCATCGGGATCGATCTCATCGGCGACAAACCACTCGACGGCATCGACATGTCTCCATGGTTAGATGATCCCATGACACCTCACAACGATCGCATCATCATCAATTCATGGAAGGGGAAAATCAGTGCTCGCAACCAACAATACCGGCTCGATCACAATGGCCGTTTGTATGACATCACTCAGGATCCCCGACAGGACACCAATATCATTGACCAACAGCCTGAAGTAGCTGCCTTACTAATTCAGGCCGTAACCAACTTCAAAACGGATGCTCTCGCAGACTATGACACAACCAATGCAGGCCGTCCGTTCGTCATGTGCCACCAGGACTATCCATGGACGCAAGTACCGGCCCGTGACGGCATCGCACACGGAAATCTCATTCGCTCTAACAAATTCCCCAATTGTTCGTATTTCCTGAATTGGACGAGTACGGATGATAAGGTTACCTGGCCAGCCCTCGTACAACACTCCGGTAGATACCGGGTACATCTCTACTACACTTGCCGTAAATCCGATGTTGGCTGCCGTGTCCAATTACAATTCAATGACGCTGTCATTTCGACTCGGATTACTGACGCTCATGATCCGCCTGAAATTGGGGCCAAAGAAGATCGCGTTGTACGTGCTGAATCCTACGTCAAATTCTTCAAGCCGGTCGTACTGGGTGAAATGGACTTAAAAGCAGGTTCCGGTGAACTCACATTATCGGTGCCTGAAATCCCGGGCGAGCAGGGTATCGAATTTAGATTGCTCATGTTTGAACGCATGGAAGATTAATAAAGAGTACTGTCAATATGAGACTTCCAATCCAAATCGGACAACTGCTACTGCTTTGCCTGCTAGCGACAAAATGTAACGCTCGACAGCCTAATGTCATTTTTATTCTTGCCGACGACCTCGGTTACAGCGAGCTCGGTTGTTATGGCAACGATTTCAACGAAACTCCATCACTCGACAAACTTAGTCAACAGGGCATGCGGTTCACAGATGCCTATGCAGCTGCACCGGTCTGCTCGCCTTATCGAGCGTCCCTGCTAACCGGTTTACACCCGGCTCGCATCGGAATCCTGGATTATCTCCGACCAAATTCAGCCTTTGCGTTGTCTCCGGCGCACTATACATTACCCGAAGCGTTTAAGGCCAACGGGTACACCACGGGGTTTATCGGGAAGTGGCATCTGACCGGATACAAATATCACGACTCTGAATTTGAAATCCGTCCCACTCAGCATGGCTTTGATACGGAAGTCGGTGGCGAAGTCAAAGGCGTTGGTAATGGTGCGAACTTCTGGCCTTACGTTTTTCGTGATCAACCAATCCGCTGGCTCGATTTCAAAGACAATAAACTCGGCGACGACGAATACCTTGTCGACCGCATGAACCACGAAGCGATTGAATTCATCGAGAAGAATCAGGAACAACCTTTCTTTCTCTATCTCAGCCACTACTCAACACATTCCATCCTCAATGGACGTCCTGACAAAGTTAAGAAGTACATTGCGAAACACCCACCCGGAAAGAGCAGTCGTACGCGTTGCTATCTATGTCAGGACAACGGCTATCAAGGGGATGTCAACCATCACTGGGCTCAGGATCATAACCCACACCTGGCTGCTATGCTGGAATCGATTGATGACGGGGTGGGCATGATCATGGCGAAACTGGAGGCACTCGGTTTGGCCGACGACACGATTCTGATTTTCTCCAGTGATAATGGAGGAGAGATCAACGTGACGTCCAATGCTCCACTGAGGGGAGGCAAGAGTCAACTCTATGAAGGCGGTATCCGTGTACCTTTAATTGTCCGCTGGCCGGGACAAGTCCCTCCAGGACAAGCAACCAATGCCTACACTTCCAGTACCGATTTCTTTCCCACACTCATCGATGCATGCAACTTGAAATTACCCGCAGAAGTTGGTGAACATCAATTTGATGGCACGAGTGTCCTGGGGGATTGGCAGGGAGCTAAACAACGACGAGCTCGCCGGGATTTACACTGGCACTACCCGTTGGAAAAGCCACACTTCTTAGGAGGTGTCTCGGCAGGAGCGATCCGGGCTGGCAACTGGAAATTAATCGAGTTCTTTGAAACCGGGGAACTTCAACTTTTCGAGCTGGAATCTGATCTCGGTGAAACAAAAAACATTGCCGGGCAACATCCGCAGTTAGTTGAAAGTCTGTATTCGCGATTGCTTCAATGGCGAGAACGAGTGGGTGCCAGAACCTGTTCGACATTGCAAATGACACGAAGTGCCAACGCCATCTTTGAAGATGCATTTTCGCCTGAACTTGTTAGTGATCGCTGGTCGGTTACCGGGGATTACACTGTGGAACAGGGGACACTCATTCGCACTGACCATTCCACGGAATCGGCTCGTATCTTTCTTAAAAAGCCGGAATACAAAGACGTTGTCGTTAAGTTCGACTTTCAGTTTCGAGGGACTGAAGACATCCGTTTCTTAACCGGGACATCCGGGAAATATAATGTCGTGGTCCATATCCATCAGGATCGTTTCTTTTTACAAACGGCTGCTGACCAAACCGTACCGTTTTTTCCTGCCGTCCATGGAATCTGTGCTTATGACTTTCAGCCTAACCAGTGGTACACTATGACCGTGGAAATCGCTGAGGACGAAGTGCTGGCGCATATCGACCGCGAGCATTTCGTCTATGCTCAACATCCCATCATCGATCGCACTCGCACGTATTTCGCTTTCCAAACTGCGTCAGCCGGTGCGACTCTCGACAATGTCCAGTTATTAAAAGGTTTCAAACTTAAAGAATGGGAAGATCGGCGACCACAATTCATCGAAGCACAGGAGCAACGTCAACCTGTTGAAATGCCGGTTCGTGAGCGATGGGAACACTTAAAGAGAAACACCCACGATCAACTCTATCGCGCTGAACCGGATTACAAAGACATCGTGGATCGATTAGCCGCAGCAAAACAGCAACAGCACGAACGCTACCCCGAAGTCTTTAGCTCCATCAAACAGGTTCGCAAACCGCTGCTGGACATGAAGAAAGATCTGGCTGCAAATAACGAAACCTACAAAGAATTGAATCAAGCCATCAATCAGGCAAAGCAGGCTCAAAGACGTTATGTGCTGGAGAAATATCCGGAATTGGAAACACTACCAGCCAGTAGATATGCAGCCGAATTCGAGCATCGTCGTAAACGCCTCTCCGGAGACCGTGGCTATGCCGACTTATTACTTCGACAGACTGAAGCTGAACTGGCGATACAAAAAGCCTTCCCGATGTTATTTCTTACTAACGAGCAAATCCAGGCAAAACAACGTGAGGCCCGGGCGGAACTCAAAAGCAATCCGGAATTCCAGCAAATGCTTAAAGAGGTCGCCAGCCTGGTACAAGCCGAAATGCAATATCGACATCAACACAACCCGGAACTCAAAGCACTCTGGGAACAACTTTTCAAAAAAGAGGACTAAGCATAACCGTCTCTGCAATTCCTAACGATTGTTCACAAATGATGCCCTATCTGGCCGTCGAAGACCCGGACGGATTAGTGCAGTTCGTGAAAACAGCTTTTGATGCCGAGTGTGTTCACCAACTACTCAATGAGGACGGGTCGGTTTACCATTCTGAATTTCGTATTGGCTCAGCCCACTTCATGATCGGACGTGTTCCTCCGGATGCGGACTGTACTCCGGCATCGCTCTATGTCTACACAGAAGACTGTGATGCTATCTATCAAAAAACATTAGAGGCAGGCGCGGAAGTAATCATGGTTACAGCTGGTGGATGGCGTCGCGAATTGAAAACGTACCAACAGCTGAGTTACAATCACGATACGAGGAACATCGTGCCAGCCAACAAAACCATTCCTAAACCCAGGTAGTCATTCCTATGAATTCAAAACTCTTTATCACCGGCATCTGTCTTTTATGTTCTCTGGCGTTCTGCCAGGCTGACGAACCAAAGTTGCCCGTCCTGGCCTCCGAGCAATTTACCAAGGGCGCGGCAAATTGGGAGCCCAAAGATCCTACGGCCTGGAAGGTGGTCAAACAGGGTTCGGAGAGTTTTTACTCGATGTTCAAGGACAGTAGTTATCAACCGGAAGTCCGTTCCCCTGTGAACTTCGCTCTGCTGAAAGAAATCTCCGTCTCAGACTTTGTATTGGATGTCGACATGCGTTCGACTCAGGAGGTCTACGGACATCAGGACCTATGTCTTTTCTTTGGATATCAGGACGCATCCCATTTTTACTATGTCCATCTTGGGCGGGAAGCAGATGCCCACGCCAACTCCATTTTTCTGGTGAATGGAAAGCCGCGAGTGAGTATCGCACAGCAGCGTACAGACGGAACCAACTGGACGAAAGATTGGCATCATGTACGTATTAAACGCGACATTCAAACAGGTTCGATTCAGGTCTTTTTTGACGACATGAAGAAACCAGTCATGACGACGATCGACAAACATTTTAACCATGGCCGTGTGGGCATCGGCAGTTTTGACGATACAGGCGATTTTGACAACTTCCTGTTGCGAGGATCAGTTCACAAGCCTAAGGAATAGACATGAAGTTCATCTCAGCATTTTTGCTCACGATAGCCCAGTTCACATCACTCGTTGCTGCTGAGCGACCCAATGTTCTATTCATCGCTATTGATGATTTGCGCACGGATTTGCATTGCTATGGGAATGCTCAAATCCACTCTCCCAATATCGATCAACTGGCAGGAGTTGGTACGCTGTTTGAACGAGCGTACTGTCAACAGGCCGTTTGCAATCCCTCACGCAGTTCGATGCTAACCGGCCTGCGACTCGACACCTTAAATCTCTGGGATCTTCCGACCCATTTTCGGCAGCGGATACCTGATGTCGTCACGCTTCCCCAACTTTTCAGGAACAGTGGTTACCACACTCAATGTGTGGGAAAAATTTTCCATAACTGGAGACAGGATGACTATCGGGGGGACGCAGTTTCCTGGAGCGTCGCACAGGAAATGCACTACAACTCACATGGGAACGACAAGGCGATCGTTCAGGGCAAAGTGCCTCCAGATCTCTCTGATGTGCCTAAATGCGTCATACGGGACGTTCCGGACAATGCCTATTTTGACGGCCGGGTTGCTCAGCGAGCAGTGGACGTGTTAAACGAGGTCAGGGAAAAACCCTTCTTCCTGGCCGTTGGTTTCTGGAAACCGCATTCCCATTTCAATGCTCCTAAGAAGTACTGGGATCTGTATGATCCAGCAGAAATCAAATTGCCTGAAAACCGGACACCTCCTGAGAACGTCCCGGAAATTGCCCTGCACAATGGTCAGGAGATTCTTCGTTCCTACAAAGACACACCCACCAAATATCCCACAGACGATCAGGCTCGTGAAATGCGACGGGGATACTATGCCAACATCTCTTATATGGATGCTCAGGTTGGTAAAGTGCTTGACGAATTGGATCGTCTCAAATTACGCGAGAACACCATTGTCGTACTGTGGTCAGATCACGGATTTCATTTAGGTGAAAACAGTCTGTGGGCCAAGACGTCGAATTTCGAATTAGACGCACGGGTGCCCGTCATTATCTCAACACCGCAATACAATCAGTCACAAAGATCTCAGTCCCTCATTGAACTGCTGGACATCTATCCGACACTTACCGACCTGTGTAATCTCGATGCTCCGGATAATCTAGCGGGCAAGAGTCTGGTCCCCATTCTTAAGAATTCCAAAGCCAAAGTGAAACATGCGGCTCTAACTCAGCATTGTCGACCGGCCTATCCACGGCATGGCGAGGACCCGGAGGCGATGGGTTATTCGATTCGTACCGGGCGTTATCGATATACCGAATGGCGTGAATTCCAAACGCATCACATCATTGCGCGAGAACTTTATGATCATCAACTGGACCCGCTCGAAACGAAGAATGTCATCTCTGATGCCGGACGCCTCTTATCCAATCGACTCGCCAAACAGCTTGCTCAAATTATTTCCAGACCGGCTCCCCCGGAGCAAAACTAGGAGCCCAGGGTATGCTGCGGTCGAAGATCTGACCATAGGGCTGGTAGTCGTTATAGGGAACTGATTGAGCACGCCATTTCCTGACTCGAGCATCGTAGACATTTTGTATCTGCTTCAGCTCTTTGGTTACAGCACCACTGAGTACAAGATTCTGTAGCTCCAACGGATCCTCGCTAATCTTAAATAACTCTTGAGTGGCCTCATAATCACCGGTTTCATAGGGCCAGTAAATATACTTGTAGTCCTGTCCAACCACCCCAAAACTCTGACAGGATCGTGGCCCCCAGACATTAATCAACTCAAGATATTGGTGAATCTTTTTCCCGGGGTCGTCATACAGTGGCATTAAATTCCGACCATCCATTCCACGCGGTGATTTGACACCGGCTAAACCCAGAATCGTTGGAGCAAAATCGATGGAGCCGGTGATCGACTCGACTCGCAACTGCTGACCACTATTTTCGTGACGGGGATCGAAAATAATCAGAGGCACTCGTGAGCCTTCTTCGTATGGCAAAACTTTGGAACCATACCCATGGGCACCACAGAAGAACCCATTGTCAGAAGTAAAAATGATTACCGTGTTATCAGCAACTCCGGCCTCATCCACCGCAGCGCGAATCATCCCCACTGCAGAATCGACAGCATGCACTAATTGGTTATACAGCCGCATCTGGTTATCGTAATCATCTTTGTAACCCCAGCTTTCAAATCGTTCATACTGGCGACCTGTTTTACTTTGACGAGAAAATTGCAGGCTAAATTCACGACCATAGTTCGCCGGTTTCTTAAATGTTTTATTGGCATAGACTTGGTCAAACATTGGATCGACCTGATCTGGTTTGTGAGGAGCTTTGAAGCTAATCGAGAGGCAGAAGGGTTTCTTTTCTTTCGCAGCATGGTGAATAAAGTCTCTGCCAAAGGCTCCGTAAGAACGAGATGAGTGCGGAAATTCGTCTGCATACTTAGCCATACTTTTATTTTGTCGCGTGCGGTAGGACGTCTGCCCGGGGCCGGCACCCCACCAATCAAAGTCACCTTCCGGAAGAATCGGCTTTTCTTCTCCATCCGGTAACACTTCAAAGCCAATTTTTCCGGCGATCGCTGTCAGGTAACCCTGTTTGCGGAGCAACATTGGGTAACTCTGCTCCCAATGCTGCTGATGCAGCGGTCCGTGCCCAAAGTTACAGCCATGTCGATACTCGTACATGCCTGTCATCACAGTTGCACGGGAAGCCATGCAAATCGCAGTCACAGTGTAGTGTCGGTCGAACGTCACTCCGTCACGGGCAAGACTGTCAATATTGGGAGTGACAACATCTTCGTTTCCGTAACAGCCCAAGGAATACGTATTCTGATCGTCGGTAAACAAGAAGATAATGTTTGGCCGCTGAGTCTGTCTGGCCTGAAGCAAAGAAGTCATCAGCATCAATGCTACGACAGAAATCATTTGTCGACGTTTCATTTCAGTACCCATAAATAGGAATCCGGTTATTGAGATAAGCCCCGAGAGGATCCCGCTTCACCAGCTGCCTGTTTAGCAAGACGTAACAGATAATCCAATGCAGGTTTGGCTTCGCGGGTTTTGAGGAGGTTCTTAGATTCCAGAGGATCGGTTTTCAGGTTGTACAGAGCTGTGGGATGCAACTGACCTTCAAACGCATATCGATGGTCGAGAAACAATTTCCAATGCCCGTCCAACGGACCGTTGTTAGAACGCACTGCCACGACAGCGCGATCGTCGGTTCGTTGCTTCGTCGCTTCCTGATGATCGTTAGGAAAGATCGCTCCAGCTCTTACAAATTGCTGAGAGCCACGCAATGCCGCTAACTGGCTTACGCTATCTTCCGCACCTCGCCCTTCACCGGCAAGCGGCGGTAACGGTTCTCCGACCATATCGGCAAAGGTGGCGAAAAGATCGTTGAGAGCAATCAGCGAATGCTGCGTCTTACCCGGCGTCTGTGGATTTCCATCGCCTACTTTCCCGAGAGGCCAACTGGCAATAAAAGGGACTCGGTGACCACCTTCAAACGTCGAGCCTTTAAAGCTTCTCACCGGTCCGGTAAACCGCTTATCATTTTTCTCTGCTCCATTGTCACTCGTGAAAATCACGAACGTATTTTCAATTAAGGGACGACCGGGGCGACGAGGATCCTGAGTATCCTGAAGGTATGTCATCAAGCGACGCAAATGAACGTCATTCTGATATACGAAATCCTGTCGGGCACTACCGGTCGCCTGACCATCTTTATACGTGCTCGCCCCTGCAACCCGGATGCCGCCGATTTTCCCGGAAGGAGTATACGGGCCGTGGTTTGCCGGAGAGGCAAAATATAAGAAGAACGGATTTTCGGTCGCCTGCGACGATTCTAAGAATCTCAGGGCTTGCTTATCCATCACATTTCCAACCTGCCAATAGTCATAAGAACCATCAGCCAACTGCTTACCGTTGTCTGTTGCGCCAACAATCGTTCGACCTTCTATCCACCCCGGCCCGGTTCGTTGCTCCGGAGTGTTTTTGCGATTCAGGCCGCCCGGGCCTGATGTGGGGTGGCTTCTGGAAATTCCGTAGAAGAAATCGAAGCCATGATCAATGGGGGTGTCGACCATCGGTTGGCGCAGATCGGCATCATCAAAGCCCTTAGCAACACTCCCATCCGACTTTCGATAGGTCAGACCCAGATGCCATTTACCAACCATCCCGGTTTGATATCCGGCCAGTTGCAGCATTTCCGGCAAGGTGGTGCGTTCTTTTTCTATGAGGGGATCGCCATGATTTCCATACAGCACCCAGTGTTTCAATCGCGTCCGCCAACAATAGCGGCCCGTGATTAACGCATAGCGTGTTGTGGTACAGCGGCTATGGGGAGAATGAGCATCGGTGAATCGGATTCCCCGGCGAGACAATTCTTCCATGGCAGGCGTGTGAAGTTGCTGAGCATCACTATTGCCGGCCCAGTCCTGATAAGCACTGCTGTCACCCGCCCCCATATCATCTGCCAAAAAGACAATAATGTTCGGCTTAACATGAGGCTGCTGAATGACGGTCTGTGCAAATGATTCCGATTGAATGCAAGCCCAGAAAGTAAACACGAGGCTCACCAGCAACAATCTCCACCATGGATGATTACGAAAACTGATCATGCAATAATCTCGTCAATTACTTCACCGCCAAATTGAGACAACTGCTTATACCGACCTCCGTGGAAGTAGGTAAGTTTATTATCATCTAACCCCAGCAGATGAAGCAGCGTCACATGGACATCTCGAATCGGATGAACATTTTCAACGGCCGTGGCTCCGATCTCATCGGTCGCTCCCACAATCGAACCTCTTTTGATACCGCCTCCGGCAAACAACATGGTCATCGCGTCAACATTATGCCCTCGCCCCAAAGAATAGACTCCGCCTCTTCGGGTGTTATCCGGAGTCCGTCCAAACTCGCCTGTCCAGACAACCAGCGTTTCATCCAGCATCCCACGAGCTTTAAGATCTTTAATCAGAGCCGCCATGGGCTGATCGACAGCTTTTATTCGCGATGCATGTCCTCGCTGCAGGTAATCGTGACTGTCCCAACCACCAGCAAAGATCTGCACAAACCGCACTCCACTTTCAACCAGTCTCCGAGCCATCAGACATTGCTTTCCAAAGGTAGCCGTGGCCGGATTATTCATCCCGTAGGATTCCTGTGTCTTCCGAGTCTCACCGGACAGGTCCATGACTTCCGGGACGGACATTTGCATTCGAAATGCTAACTCGTAGTTCTCTATTCTGGCTTCCAAATCCTTATGTTCAGGGTGAAGCCTTGCGTGACGCCGGTTCATCACAGCCAATTCGTCTAATGCGCGACGCTGATGCCTTCGATCTTTAAAACTCTGAGCTTCTAAATCCAGGATTGGTGACCCCTGAGGTCGCAATCTCGTCCCTTGATAATGCGCCGGTAAAAATCCGTTGCTCCAGTTCCTGGCTCCCCCCTGCGGAGCGGCCAATTCAGTCATGACAACGTAGCCGGGAAGATTTTGATTTACCGAACCCAACCCATAGGTAACCCAGGACCCCATTGCCGGATCTGCACCCAACCGACTCCCGGTGTTCATATGAAATAACGCTTCGGGGTGATTTAAGGACTCGGCCTGACAACCTCGGAAATTACACAATTCATCTGCAACCTCCGGATCTGCCATAAATTGCCATTGGTCACTCATCTCCAATCCGGACTGACCAACTTTACGAGACTTAAACGGGCTTCCCACAAAAAATCTAAACCCGTTGGCTAATCCCGCTGTCTGTTTAGATTCCGTCTTATGCAATTGCTGCAATTTAGGTTTAGGATCGAACGTATCGACCTGACTGGGGCCACCTTCCATAAACAGCATAATGCAGGCTTTTGCTTTCGCTTCATGCATCGGTTGTTTAGGTGTTAACGGTCCGGGACGAGTCTCCTGAGGCTGCGCCTGCAGTAAGTCAGTCATCGCAACCGAGCCCAGCGAGGCCCCCAGTCCGTAAAGAAAGTCGCGACGATTTGGATTAATAAATGTTGGTTTCATCTCAGATGTACTCACTAGTACAAATACATAAATTCACTGCTATTGAAAATCAAAAGACACAGGTCAGCCAGTGCTCTGGTTTGGGCACTGACATCACTTGCCTTTAGATCAGCGGTATATTTTTCAAAGACTGGAAGTTTCTCGATGTAGTCGAAGGGCTCACCTGTGAATTCTTCAACCAGCGTACGTGTAATTTCAGTGGGATAGTTCACTGCCTCTGGTTGTACCTGCAGATGGTATTGCTCCATGTCACTGACGTACTTTTTCAACCGCACCAATTCCGACTTGGCCGGATCTCGTCCAAATGCCAACCAATAGGCACGCTTAATCTGTAAATCCACCGAGTCTCTTTCCTGCTGCAATCGACGAGCAAATGCCATCGACCGGTCGGTCGCGACATCACTATTGAGCAACGTCAATGCCTGCGGAGTAACCGATAGTGAATCCCTGATTTCACAGGAATCGTTGGGATTGGGTTGATTAAACAGCTCGAGCAGGGGATCAGCTTGCCCTCGAACCCGGTAAGCATAAATGGTTCGACGATTTCGCATTTGTGGTTCAGGAGATGGTTGGTAGGCCGGTGCCAGTGAAAACTGAATCATGCGAGGCTGCAAAGCGACTTCCATGTTTATCTCAGGACGAATCGGTAATCCTCCCATCTCACGATTGAGTTCGCCGGTAATCGCCAGAAAACTATCTCTGATTTCTTCGGCCGTTAACCGGCGTGGCTCGAACACTCCCCATAATTGATTATTGGGATCCACTGCACGCAATTTATCCAGATCCATCCGCTGGGTGGATTGCATGTAAGTTTTCGACGTCATGATCAACTTGTGCAGACGTTTTATCTTCCAGCCGTTCTCGACAAAATCTGCGGCCAGATAGTCCAGTAATTCCGGGTGTGTCGGTTTGGCACCTTTTCCGCCAAAGTTATTTGGATTACGAGCTAATCCCTGTCCAAAGTGATTTTGCCAAATTCGATTCACGATCGATCGCGTCGTCAGCGGGTTCGAATCATGGGCAATCCAACGAGCCACTGCCAGTCTCCGTCCAGCGACAGTATCAGGAATCAGATAGGGGTCACCAACGGCCATTTGATTGACCGGGATCCCAACAGCACTGAGCACTCCTGGTTGCACGGATTCACCTTCTGCTTCTAAGGCACCGCCCATCAGGATGAAACTTGTTGGTTGCCAGTCAGGATCTTGTTTAGTGATGATCCGCAGCTTTCGCGAACCCGGATACCGGAAAGGGTCATCCTGACCGTTATAAACTCCCTGGACCATCGGCTCAAAACGTTCGAGACGTCGAGTCCAAATCCAGACATCCTGTTTATAAACTTTATATTGCCCCTTATCTGTTGCATCTAATCCAACATGCCGTGGCGGCTTTTCTTCATCCGGCAGTTTCTGACGAGCACCTTCGTTTTTGTATTCCAGATTCCTTTCAGCAAACCAGGCTTTGGCGGCCTGCTCCTGCTTGTAATAGATTCGATTTCTCTGATCTTCAGCATTCTTCAACATCAGAGAAACATGCTGCTGCTCTGATTCAAAATCACTTTGATTTTCAGCAGGTAAGAATGCCACTCGGCGTTCCGCCATTTGGGTCGTGGAAAAAGCAGCGTAGAAACGGTAGTAGTCACGCGTGGGAATGGGATCAAACTTGTGATCATGACATTTCACACACCTCATCGTGGTCGACAAAAACGTCTGTCCTACTGAATTTACAACATCATCAAGGTAGATTTGACGCGCTTGCGGAGCCAAAACCATGGCATTGTCGAATGGCCCCATTCGTAGAAAACTCGTCGCCACTAACCACTCGGATTCCTGTTCGTTATAAGCACCGGACTGCCGAGCTGCCTTTACACCTTGCGGGTTGCCTAAACGAACTTGTACAGACTGATCGGCCAATTCATCGCCTGCTAGCTGTTCCAGCACAAACTGATTGTAAGGCTTGTCTGCATTAAACGAGCGAATGACATAATCGCGGTAACGCCAGGCATTACTCCGTTCATAATCGTTGGAGTATCCGCCGGTGTCAGCATACCGAGCGACATCCAGCCAATGCTGTCCCCAACGTTCGCCGTAGTGAGGCGAGGCCAACAGGCGATCCAATAATGCCGACCAGGCCTGCCCGGCATCCGCTTTCCAGGCTTTTGCAAAAGTAGATGTTTCATACGGAGTGGGAGGCAAGCCGATCAAATCATAGGTTGCCCGGCGAATCAACATTTTCGCTTCGGCCTGAGGAGCCAACTGAAAGTCTGCGTCTCGCAATCGTGACTCGACAAAATAATCTACCGGATTCTCGTGATCAGGAACATTGGCTGCTTTGACTGGTTGAAAGGCCCAGATATCTTCCGGCTGGTAACGACGATACGTCCACTCGTCACTCAACCCTCCGCTCGTTTCAAACAAAACGCCCTCAGCAGTAACCTGCTCGCCCCAGGCAATCCTGCGAAATTCTGCGATCACCTCGTCGGTCGGCCATGGAGCACCAACTGATATCCACACTTCCAACCATTCAATTTGGTCCTTGGTTAATCGATCATTTTCCTTGGGCGGCATCTCATAACCATCCCATTTCACAGCGTGAATCAAAGTACTTTCAGCGGGTTTACCAGGCACGACCGAAGGTTCACCCGACTCTCCACCTCTGAGCAACCCTTCTCGACTGGTTAAATCAAATTTTCCCTTAAGCGAATTTTCGGGACCGCCTCCATGACATTGAAAGCATTTTTGCTTCAGCAGCGGTAACACCCTGAGTGAGAAAATCTCTTCGCCTGTCCCGTCTCCGGCAACTGCGCAGTTTACTCCCGTCAGGACTAAACAAAGGCATAAAATGGAAGAAAGCAATCGCATGAGGTACCGGCGAGAATGTTTTTATGGGAAGAGCGTTAGGGCCAACCTGGACACTCAGTTTCTGTCCTTATTGTATACCGAACCAAAGTGTTTTCTAAGGTCAGGATTCAACGAGGATGTTGTATCTCCCAAGCTACAACCTAGAATAAATGGCTCACGTCAACGCTCACTTCCGGATCCATGGGGAGTTCAAGATGTTAAGAAAACTCGCTCTATCATTTCTTCTGGTAATGACCACCGCACTGTCCCTGTTGGCAGATGAAGCGTCGGATCAACGAGATCTGCTTGCAAAAAGCTTGAAGACCTGGAATTCGCTAAAGCAAAATCATCAGGGCAACTATTCCTATCTGGTCTCAACCACATACTTCAGTGGTGATATTCACAAGACGAAAGTGACTGTCGAAAAAGGGAAAGTGACTCAGCGGGAATTTGTCATCATTGGAATCCCCAAAATGCCCGTGCCACCCAAACAACAACCGAAAGAAGTGAAGCCTCTTTGGATTGAACACGGCAAAGAAGTGGGAGACCATAAACGCGGTGCCAAGCCTAAAACTATTGATACGTTATATGCTGAAGCCCGGAAGATTCTGCAGCAACCGTTGCAACCCCATGAAAAACGTTATTTCGCGTTGAATCCACAGGGGCTCCTGAGAGATTGCTTCATCATCGATACTCGTGTTGCCGATGATGCACCCACCAAAGGTGTTCGTATCACTAGTATTTCCCTTAAATAAAAGACGACTCACACACCAAAAGACTATGTCATACCAACGATTCTTTCTATTCTTTTGCCTACTGACTGCTACCAGCTTAACTGTGCAGGCCGAGACTGAGACCACGTTTACGATGTCCTTTCGTGAGGCTTACGCCTTACGGGTAAATCGGAACCAGGTCGAAACCGGAAGCCATGTTACCACTCGGTTCTTTGATCTCAATCAGGATGGAACTCCCGATTTACTCACAGGCGACGGGCAAGGGCAGATACGCTATTACCCCGGCCGCCTGTCCGGAAAGGTCGTCCGGTTTCACCAGCCCGTTTCAATTCAGGCCGGCGGCAGGAATCGTTGGGGAACGTCCTACACAGGTGTCGTTGTCACTCAGATTTCCGGAAACGATGCACCCGATCTGATCGTTGCTCACTCCGGCAACAAAGTGTCGATCCATACCGGTTTAGGGGACGACCGTTTACCGCAATTCAGTGAAGAATCCATTGACGTTGATGTACAGGATAACTGCCAGGGGCGTTTCGATCTGGCGGACTGGAATGGAGATGGGCTACTGGATCTGATCACCGGATCGTTTGGCGGAGCACTGATCTGGTACCCCAATACTGGAACAAAATCCAATCCGAAATTTGCTGAAGGCCAGCCGTTTCATGACATCCGCCGCGCATACAATGCTCACCCGCGTGTACTGGATTTCAATCAGGATGGGAAGCTGGATCTGGTGCTGGGCGTCAATTGGGGAACCATCGAGCTTTATCTGAATATCGGAAAAGAAGGTGCTCCTGACTTAGGGCGACCAACCACACTTCGCTGGGCAACGAAAGGTGGCGCTCTCAATCTTCGTTCACAAAACGGCGACGATACCACTCCGGATTTCGCTGACCTGACCGGCGATGGAGTCGTTGACCTGGTGAGTGGTGGAAAGAATGGAAAAATTTTCTTGATGCAGGGGGTGGGAGCTAAAGATCACCTTGCAGAACTGAAGCAACTTTTAGCTAATCACCCCTCTGATCTGGGCTTCAAAATGGCGTCGGATGAAGCCTTACGTGGTAAGAGCTTCGGTCTGCTTGGCAGCTTGCAGGCCGCTCTCAACAGTGGCCTCATTTCTGAAATCAACCGTCGTCCTATCGTGGCTGAGTTATATGCATTAGTCAAAGAATACCCTCAGTATTTTCGCCGCCAGCAGTTTGATCTTGAGCAAACTCCCCATCTGCCATCACTGGCTGCTCAAATGTGGATCGTGTTGTTTGAAGCTTTCCCTGACTCATCGGAGAATCGCCATCAATTGGCCGATCTGGCAGGATTCGAAAATGCCTACAAAACATTGCTCGTCAATCTGGGCGTAATTTTTATAGACAATAATACCGCGACAGCAGAGCAGACAGAGAAAATGGTGACCTTGCTGTCAGCGATGCCACGCGAAGTCTGGGATGTTGAGACTATCACAGTACGTGGTTGGTTGGGCGAAGGATTTAAGCAACAGGGCATCTCTTCCCGTACTGGGGTAAATATTTTCGCACTTCCACTGGGCCGTTCGGAAAATAGCTTTCCGGGCGATGCTCCTCGCCGTGGTGTCACAGACGTGTATATGATCTGTCTCGCCCATGAAATTGCTCACAACATGTTGGATACTGTGGGGAGGCAACTGCGCCCGGACCTGTTTGAACTCAAATATGAACAGCTCGAGTTCGCTGCTGGCGACTTAGTTGAATTTCACGACAGAAAATCTCGCGGTGTAAATTGGCAGGTTACAAAGTCCAACCTCAGCCAACAGGGAATCTGGGATGGCCAGGAGGCTTCATGGTCAACGACCTGGAAGTCGTATCTCGAATCAGAGCCATTTAAGCGAGCACATGTTCGTGGTAGCGTCCATTTCTTTATTCATTCGCCTCAGGAAGCATTTGCGACGCTGGCAAACCAGTATTTTACTGACAGCCAACTCATGCTCGAACTCGGAGTGACTCGTTGGAATGACGGACATCGTGCAAGCATTAATCAGTTTTTACTGATCGCGGATTACCTCAGCCAAAAGACTGAGGCCGTTAGCTTCTACCAAATGGGAGTCGGAGGAGTACTAACGACCGAAGAGGTCCGGCTTAAACGTAATGAACGCGGGCAGATTACGATGATTGAATCCAGAGGTTCAAAAGTCGGATTTTCCTACGAAGGCAATTTGGTAAAAACACTTACCCTGCTTGATCGCTAATACTCAAATTACTAAACAAACCACCGGGCCATGATCAACAGGATCAACAGGATCAA
>DEAW01000227.1:46170-56783 GCA_002348315.1 Planctomycetaceae bacterium UBA2972
ATCAACAGGATCAACAGGATCAACCGAACTACCAATCCTCTGTGCCTGCTATAATTTGAGAGATCCATTCCTAATTGCGGACATTCATTCATCGCCGGAATACGATTCATGTCAGCCCTTCGATTACCTCTACAGATCGCGACCATCTTGTTACTTTCACTGAATGTGACGGTTACGCAGGGATGGAACGAGCCACCTGTCGCAGCATTTCAGAAACAAGTTCAACCATTAATAACTAAGTATTGCACTCGCTGTCACAATGTCGACATGATGACTTCCGGTGTGCGCGTCGATAACTTCACGGGTGAATTTGCTGATGATTCATTGTTTCACTGGCGCGACGTGGCCAAACAACTTTCGTTGGAAGCCATGCCACCCGAGGACGAAATTCAACCAACGGTGCAAGAACGCGAGTTTCTGGTCGAGTGGATTGAAACCGAAATTGCTGCAGCACGTGCTCGTAATTCCGAAAAGAACGGCTCTATTCGACGACTCACCGTTGCTCAATACAGGAACACTCTGCAGGATCTACTCGGCATACAAGATGAACTAACAGATATTCTGCCGGCAGATGGCGTTTCGGAAGACGGGTTTCTTAATAATCAGGAAACACTCTTATTATCTCCTTTACTGCTGGAATCTTACTTCGAAATTGCTGCCAAAGGGCTCGATCGAGCAATCGTTGATCCCAATGAAAAGCCAGTCATTCAGACTTTCCGAATGGATCTGGGAGAAGACATCAATCCTGAACCTGAGAAGGACAATCTCATTCTGGGAGCCAATAGTCTGTTGCTTCGTAATCAGGATTTTGAAGTCGTGGAATTAGCACCGCAAAAACCTTTCGAATACGAACAATTTCTGATGCAACGGAAGTTTCGATTCGTCGAAGGATACCAGGGCAATGCGACGGTACGGGGATGGCGTGAATACGACAGTATTTATCACGCAGTCTTTGCCTGTATACGAGGTACAGGGGGATACCCAAAAGGCCTTCCGTATCAGGCAATTCCACAAGGGTTGGCACTACGACCGGCAATTCCCAGTCCGGAGATCTTTGGGCAATCAAGTACTTACGGCCCACAAGCAAACTTCAAGATCTCGCTACGTGAGTTACCTGACGCCGGTCGGTTTAGAGTGACTGTGAATGCCGCCAAATATGATGATGCACTTCTTTTAGATCAATCTCACAAACCAGCCGTCACCAAAAATCTGGATACGATTGCCGTACCTGAATCCACAAAAACTCAGACCGTTCACATTCCTCAGGCCGGAGTGTATCAGGTGGATGCCTTTGCGACACCTCCTTCGCTTGATGGAATTACTGCCGATGCCACTCGCCTGAAGGAAGGGCTCATCGGACACTGGTCTTTGAATGAGGGATTGAATTCGCAAGCAAATGACAATCAACTCGCCGGAATACTTGAAGGTGAAGCGAAGACCATCGACTCTCCATTTGGAAAAGGACTGGCCGTGGACGGGCAGGGAGATGCTCTGGTCATTGATCGGCATGAGTCTATGAATGTCGGTGATCAACCTTTTACTGTGTCAGTCTGGATTCGTCCCACAGAGTTGCGTCAGGGCGGTATTGTTTGTCTAGGTCGCTACAGCTGGACGCACGGTTGGTACCTCGACATGCCCAACAACCGAGGCGTCATTCGAATTGAAACCGCCAATGGTAATAATCAGGCCAACGGCACGGTTCAGTCGGATGCTGGCATAATTCAAGTCAATCAGTGGCAGCATGTGACAGCCGTCGTACGCCCGGGAACCGCTGACACTCGTATCTACGTCAACGGTTTTCAGGTTGCCAAAGGTACGATCAATAAAGCTAATCTGGACAACCCGGCGGTGAAGCTTAACATTGGCCGCATTGAAGCCTCTAAGGAATTCAAAGGAGAGATTGACGAGGTTCGTATCTACAAACGAGCTTTGGACCCGGCTGAAATTAAAGCGTTAATGGCGGGTGGAGAACAGTTTATCAAAGCTCCACCAGTCAAACCCAAACAGCTCAAACTGCATGTCGATCATCGCCAGTTTACGGCGTCTCTGGGGCAACCCGCATTTGCTGTCCTCGCATTGGACAAGGGTGAGCATAAAATTCGTACTGAATACGCCAGTGCCAATCCGATTCAACTCTATTTGACAGGACTCGGGGACAACACAGAATTGGCAAAACAATTCACCGCATTTTCTAAACGCTCGCCGCGAATTGGAGTGCACGTCGGACTACGGCGCGACTGTGGATCGACACTCAATCGAGTTGGACGTCCGCACGCTATCGCAACTACTGAACTTGCCAATTATGTCTTCGAAGGAGCGATGGCGAATTATCCGAATCCGAATCGTGATCCCCTTAATCCGAATTATCTTGCAGGCATGCGGGAAATCGGCGTCATTAGCGAATACACTGACGGACGAGATATGCCTCGTTTACTGATTAAGTCGATCGAGTTTGAAGGTCCGTATTACGAAGCCTGGCCTCCTAAAACTCACAGCGCAATTTTTATCGATTCAGAAAACAAGACGAACCCAAACCTCTACGCTCGTGAAATCATCGATCATTTTGCAACTCGGGCATTCCGCAGACCTGTGACTGCCACAGAGTCGGAATCACTTTTTCAGGTCTGGAAAGAGTCGTATCAGCAAAGCAATGATTTCATTGATAGCGTCAAAGACGCATTGCTCGTCACGCTGACCTCTCCACAATTCCTCTTTCTGATCGAAGCAAGTGATTCTCCGGAAGGTGAACCACTGACATCTTACGAACTAGCCTCCAAGCTATCCTACTTTCTCTGGAATTCAGCTCCTGACCAGCCCTTATTGAATCTGGCAGACACCAATGACTTAGAGCAACATCTTGCCGAACAAGTTGATCGGATGGTCGCAGATACTCGCTTCCGCCGAGCCATGCAGGAATTCACCAGCCAATGGCTTCAGCTCGACAAATTTGATGTCGTAGAGATCGATGCTAAACAATATCCCAACCTCACGCGTGACTTCAGGCTTGAGTTGCGAAAAGAACCCATTCGCTATCTGGAGTATTTAATCACTAACAATCTGCCATTGAAAAATTTAATCCACTCCGACTTTGTATTAGCAAATGAACAGGTGGCCAATTACTACGGATTCCCCGAACGCATCGAATCCGGGTTTGAATTCGAAGTGGTCAAAGTCCAAGAGGATCAGCTCGGAGGTATTCTTTCCTCAGCAAGTGTTCTTTCCGGTCTATCCAATGGACGTGAATCCAACCCGGTCAAGCGTGGAGCCTGGCTCGCCCGAAAGATTATTGCTGAACCACCCGCCGATCCGCCCCCCAACGTTCCAGCCTTAAATGAAGCTCAGGAAGGTCTGACATTAGCTGAAAAACTATTGCTCCATCGAGACCAGCAGGGCTGCCGTAAATGTCATGAAGGTATTGACCCCTGGGGGCTACCCTTCGAACAATTTGATGCCGGCGGGATCTGGAAAACTCAGGCCAGCAAAATCATTGCCAAATCAACGCTTCCGGACACTACCGAAGTCGATGGATTCGTAGCTTTGCGGGAATATTTAGCAAATGACCGCATTGATCAGGTCGCCTTTAGCTTCTTAAAACACATGACAACCTACGCCATTGGCAGAAGTCTAAGTTACAATGAGATTGAAACACTGAAAGAAAAGCAATTAGAATTAAAAGCTGACGGATACCGAATGCGAGAGATGATTCGTTTTGTCGTCACAAGTGATGCGTTTCTGGAAAAGTAACCGGTACGAATGCGACGATATTAAACTTAGTCTGACCTGATCCTCTGACCAGGCGGATACATCAAGCATCCCCAATTTAAGGTAATTGAAAGATGGCTAGCTCCACCAAACTCCAACGACGAACTGTGCTCAAAGGCATTGCCGGAACTGCATTACCACTTCCTCTTTTGGAAGCGATGGGGAAAGAAGTTGTGGAGGATACGCCACGCCGTTTCTGTGCGCTCTATACCGCAAACGGAATGTCGCTACCTAAAAACGAACATGATATTAATCAATGGAGTTGGTTCCCGACCACAAACGGAAAAGACTTCGAATTTGGTGAGTCGACCAAACCACTGGCGGATTTTCGCAGCCAGCTTAGCTTTATGGGCGGACTCTACCACTCGGCTGGTCCTAAAGCTGATCCACACACCTGTTCAGACATGTGGCTGACCGGAGCTCAATTACACGATCCGGAACCGGGTACCTACAATTCCGTTGCACTCGATCAGGTCGTTGCCAACCATACCAAGCAATACTGCCGCCAGCCTTCGCTGGTTCTCTCAGTGGACGCCGGAGTTGGATTCCTGTCCAGAACAGGAACCATTTCGTACAACTCACAGGGAAAACCGATTCCTGCTGAAAACAATCCTCGTCGAATCTTCGACCGCCTGTTCCGAGGCGACAAAGCGTCTATGGAAACGGAACGGGAACAACTCAAAAAACGAATCAAACTGGTTGATGCCGTATTGGAAAATGCTCGGGCACTGAACAGGAGGCTTGGCAAATCCGACCGTCAGAAAATGGAACAGTATCTGACGTCGCTTGATGAAGTTGAATCACGACTGATTGCTTCGGAACGTTGGATCGATATTCCACTCAAGCAACAGGATTACACCCATCTAAATCTTTCGGCTACGAATGAAGGTGAACCGGCGGACTATTACCGAAATATGTTTGACCTGATCGCTCTGGCTTTTGACGCAGATATCACGCGTAGTGTGGCGTTTATGCTGAACCGTGAAGATGGAATGGGAATCAGTGACACGTTCCCGCTGAAACTCGGCCTCACACGAACTCACCACAGCCTTTCCCATGCCGGAGATAAAGACGGGCAAACTCAATTCGCCAAGTATGACCGCTTCCTGAGTGAGCAATTGGCATACTTCTTCAAGCGTTTAAGTGACTTCCAGGATCATCAGGGATCGATTCTGGACAACAGTATTATTCTTTACGGATCAGGCTGTAGCACAACACATTATCCAAAGAATCTGCCAACGATGGTTGTGGGTGGTTCCAACATGGGACTCAAACACGGCGTGCACTGGCGAGATGGAGATACGCTGATGTGCAACATGTATCTCAGTATCCTGCACAGCATGGGAATCCATGTGGATAGGTTCGGTGACAGTACCGGCACACTCGATAATTCCATCTTCTCTGTTTAAGAAGATGGTTTAAGAGATCGGTCGGAATTATCTCGTCCGTCCTGACTCAATGATTTCCGTAAGCTGCTTCTGCATGCGCTCTGCAATCTCAGGATGCTCAGCGATGACATTTTTCGACTCGGTCGGATCGTCCTTCAGGTTAAAGAGCATATAGGGAGGGACTTTGCGGTTCATCAATTGCTTTTCCACCACGACATTGCGAGCTATCTTGCGATCATATCGATGCAGCTTCCAATCGCCTTGGAGCAGTGCATAGCTACCATTGTTGCCATTGTTTTGCTGAACCAGATGATCTCGACCTTTGCCATTCGCTTTGCCTAAGAGGGCCCGTAATACATTAAAGCTGTCGAGGCACGCGTCTTCGGGAAGCTTTTGGGAAGTCAATGTAGCCAGGCTATTTGCTAAATCGATCGTACAAACGAGCTCTTCACTGACGGCCGGCTTCACGATTCCTCGCCAATACGTGATAAACGGAGTGCGTGTGCCACCTTCATAAACACTGTACTTACCACCAGAGAAGGGTCCTGCAGCACGATGGTCCCCGAGTTTCTCAAGAGCGAAGTCTTTGTAACCGTCATCCATAACCGGGCCATTGTCCGAACAGACGATCACTAATGTATTGTTAAGGAGCCCGGTTTTCTTCAAAGTCTTCATGATCTCACCGACACACCAGTCAAATTGAATAATTGAATCTGCCCGAAAACCAAGATCCGTCGCCCCCTGGAACCGTTCATGAGGGATGCGAGGTACATGAATGTCATGGGAAGAGAAGAACAGGAAGAACGGGTTATCACGATTTGCCTCAATAAATTCGATCGACTTCTCAACCCACTTATCTGCCAGGTCTTCATCGCGGAAACGAGCGGCATGCCCACCCGTATAAAAACCAATTCGACTGATCCCGTTATGAATCGTCGAATTGTGGCCATGTGACCAATCCATTTTCAGGGTCGAACGATGGGTCAGGCCCGTCGGATGATCTTCACTCGGCTTCTTCGTTCCTACCCACAGCGGATCCTTCGGATCCAGGTTGAGAACACGGTGATTTTGCACGTAAACCTGTGGCACGCGGTCATTGGTGGTCGGTAGTAAAAAGCAACTATCAAACCCCAACTCTAAAGGCCCGGGTTTCAAGTCGCCATTCCAGTCGGGACCATCCTCGCCACCTAAGCCGAGATGCCATTTACCAACAACGGCTGTTGCATATCCCGCTTTCTTCATTACGTCCGGCAATGTAAACGTGTCAGGATGGATGATAGCAGGCGAGTTGGGCGGAGCGATTCCCGTGCCCCGTTTTCGAAATGCATACGTTCCAGTCAGTAAAGAATAACGAGTGGGAGTGCAGGTTGAAGCAGAACAGTAACCGTTGGTGAACCGAATACCACCCGCTGCCAATCGATCAATATGAGGCGTTTTAAAAGAATCGGCACCGTAGCACGACAGGTCACCATATCCCAGGTCATCTGCCATGATGACAATCACATTTGGCTTTTCAAACGGATCCGGCTGACGTTGTGGAGCCGCCCACAAGGATTGCATAAAGGCAAATGCCAGCATTACAGATAGAGATGTTTTCAACATATTTTCACTCGCTCGATGGAGGCAGCTTCCGTTATTCGTCTTTCGACTTATGCCATTACCCATGGCATTGTCTCAGAATCAAGATACCACAATTAAGACCAAGGTCAGCTACCTGGCATCGTTCAGATTTATGGATTCAATGCCGGGTCGGTCGAACGGGAATAGTTGGGATTTACAACCGGTAACTGTGCATCAATATCCTGGAGATACTTTGTCAGTTTTCCATAGAGATGTTTAGTAACCCCGGGATGCTGATCTGCAATATTATGCTGCTCGGCCAGGTCATCACTGAGCCGATAAAGTTGTACCTCTTGAGACTCCCAAAAATAGTGCAGCTTCAAATCACCTGAGATCACTGTGGAATCCGGCTTGCTCTTTTTTTGATGCTGATAATGCGGCCAGTGGAAATACAACTCTTCGCGAGGCCTTTGTACGATTGCATTTTTTTGTGAATGCAACACGGGCAGTAAGCTACCGCCTTCGACCTTGTTATCCAGCGTTTCGATTTTGACGATATCACAAATCGTGGGAAGAATATCCCAGCCAATCGCTGGCACTCGCGTCAGAGAATTCGGTTTAATCCCCGGACCGACCACTATCATTGGCACTCGTACTCCTGCTTCCCACAGCGTCGCCTTGCTGCCTCGCAATGGTCCGTTGATGTTGCCCGGGTCTTCCGTCGGATACGTTCCATTGTCGGCGGTAAAAATCAAATAAGTATTATCTGCGATGCCTAAACGTTCGATGGCATTTAACAAGTCTCCGAGCGAGCGATCCAAATCTTCGATCATTGACCCAAACGGCACACTCGTGTGCCGACGTCCGGGCTTGCGATCTTCCAGCTCGGCAATCGAAGATTCGGTTGCTTGATAACCGAGATGCGTTGCGTAGTGTGATACCTGCAAGTAAAACGGGTGCCCTTGCTGAACCTGCTGTTCCATAAATCGAATGGAGGATCGAGTCATACTGAAGGCTCGCTTCGGATCATCCGGCAAATTGGAAGGGACGGTTCCTTCGCGATTACTGGTGGGTCCGTCACTGGCATCGAACCCATGAGCTTGCGGGCCTCCACCGCTTAAATGCCATTTTCCAAAATGAGCTGCTCGGTATGCTGAGTTATGAATCTTCAATAATTCCGGGATGGTGTGTAGATTCGCGTCGAGTTGCGTGACGTGTCGTGGAGGGTTGAGTTTGTTTCCTTCGTAGAGACGGCCACCATTGCGATCCACAATATCACTCATATGCATTGCAGCCGGACTGATCCCGGTGAGCAACGCCGCTCGGGATGGCGAACAGTTGGGGTGAGCAGAGTAAGCCTGGGTGAACCGCATACCAGCTTTTGCAATTCTTTCCATGTTGGGAGTTTGAAAGAAATCACTGGACGAATCTTTTATTTTGGGGTCATAAGGAATCGAAGTCGTCCCCCATCCCTGATCGTCTGTCAGTATGACGATAAAGTTAGGAGCAGTTTTATCTCCGTTCCCTTGAGTTGACTCTGCTGGTTTCCGGGGATTACTCAACCCTCGAACTTTGACCTTCCTAACTTCCCCCGCGTAATTGAAGTCGTCTCCATAGTTGCCGACATTGCTTTGCGAGTCATCATTAATACTCAAACCATCCTGCGGTTGGACTGGAATGTAACTTTCGCTATTACCGGTCGCTACTGTTGCGCCATTGATCGATAGTTGCAGTTTTCCGCCTTCACCTAATAGAGCCTGAATCGCAATCGGCCCTTTCAATTCGATCTTAGGTGAGGTCACCTCGGTAAGTTTCCCATTGATTCGGACACTGAACGTGACTTTGCGGTCTTTGATATGAAGGCTAACGCCCTGTTGACTACCTCCCTGAGCAACTAATACTCCATTTTTCTCCAACGCTGAAATCTCACAAGTCATTTGGACGGGTTGCCTGGCAATGTTGTCAACTTCAGCAGTCAACGAGGTTCGTTGCTGTGGTCCGGATTGAGGCATTTGTGCTAACCAGTCCTCCCAGCGGTACTTTAATTCCTCAAAACGATGGGGTTGTTCTTCAATCAAATTCGTTGTTTCGGCTGGGTCTCGTTCGACGTGATATAGTTCCCACGGCTTTCCAGCCAACGCAGAAATTTTCCATTGACGATGACGAGCCGCTCGGCCTCCCATATGTTCAAAAAAGAGCAGGCGTTCGTTGCTTGCTGGTTCACCCTGGAAAAAACCGGCCATACTGACGCCGTCCATCGGAAAAGTGGAGTCCGGGCCAACACCTGCCAATTCCAGACAAGTGGGAGCGATATCCATGACATGCCCTAGATTTTTAGTGATTTGGCCTCCTGCTGCTTTCAGCCCCGCCGGCCAGTGAACAATAAAAGGAGTGCGACATCCGCCTTCATAACTCTCTTTTTTCCAATACTTCAACGGACTGTTGGCTGCATTTGCCCAGGCCGGCCCCAGTCCTGTGTAGCTTTCTGCTGATCCCAGTTTGTTGCGATTCTCCGGTAACTTCAATTCACGCTCGCGATGGGCTGTCTTGCCGTCCCGGGTTTCGCCATTGCGATCGTATCCCGCATACCCGGGTATTTCAGGAGAAGCCCCGTTATCCGAGAGAAAGAAGATGACCGTGTTGTCGTATTCGCCCGAGACTTTTAAGGCATCAATAATCCGGCCGATTCCTTGATCAACACTATCAACCATGGCTGCATGGACTTCAAATTTATTAGCCTGATACTCCCTTTCTTCGTCGGACAATTCAGCCCAGGACATCCCTCGATCGATTACGGGATCGACTTCAGCATTCGGAAACAATTTCATTTTTCGCTGTCTGGCAAAGCGATCTGTTTTGAGTTGATCCCAGCCAGCATCAAACTTTCCGTCGTACTTGGCAATCACTTCAGGCTTGGCGTGCAGGGGCCAGTGAGGAGCTGTGTAGGCGACATACATAAAGAACGGTTCGTCATCCGTCTTTTCAAAATGTTCGATGTACTGAACTGAGTAATCCGTAATGGCGTCAGTCAGATAGTAGTCGTCGGCAACATCAGCAACCGGTTGGTCGTCGTGCACTAAGGAAAATGGGTCGAAGAAATCAACGACTCCCCAGATCACGCCATAGTAATGATCGAATCCTCGTTTGCGGGGATAAGACCGGGGGTCTGCGAACGGGATTCCTAATTCAACCTGATGATTCATCCAGCCGATCCGATCCTGTTCGGGGGTCGTCGTCGCCAATTCTGAAAGGTGCCATTTGCCTGTCATGGCGGTGCGGTAACCCGATGCTTTCAGCAATTCGGCTACGGTTGGAGCATCAGGGTCCATCGTCCGCCCGTTACGTCCTAAACCAACACGATGAGGATAGCTGCCAGTGAGCAAGCTGGCTCGGGTTGGGCAACATCGAGCACAATTGTAAAACTGGCTAAAACGGATCCCATTCTCTGCAAGTGAGTTCAGATTAGGTGTTTCAATCTCACCTCCGAAACACTGAGGATCCGAGTATCCCATGTCGTCAACCAAAATGACAACGAAATTAGGACGCTCGGCAGCCGTGAGCACAGAGGCAATGAGAAGTAAGGGGATTGTAGCCAGAGAACGCATGAGGACCTGCCATGGTGGTGAAGTTAAATTTGAAACGCACTGTAATAAGCTAGTGGACTCGTTACGAATCGATGACGCTTTGACGGCTTAATTGAGGATAGTTTAACTGGCAACAATCGCCTTGCCCTGATCGTTGACACACTCTTTCGTAGTATAAACGCTGACCGATTCAAGCCATTGCTCTACTTTCTCAGTTTCGGTTAGTTCTTTTGGTGGTTCTTTCGATGGTTCTTCAATAGATTGTTGGTCAGCCGTCGTTGTGGGCTGCTGAGCATCTGCGTCATCACTGGAACCATTT
>DEAW01000227.1:57115-85071 GCA_002348315.1 Planctomycetaceae bacterium UBA2972
CTGCATCAGTGTCAGAGTGTACGAGACTATCTGTTGAGTTGACGTCGGAGAAATCTACATCCGATGAGTTTAAATCGTGGGTGACCTGTGAATCATCGTCGCGGCACCCGACCAGGCAGACGACGATCAGCATGAGCACAATTCGTAGGGAATTAGACCATTTCATACTCTTCAATATATCTATCGTGCGAATGAATGTGTACATTTGAACGGGACTGATTGGCCAACGACGAGATGTTCATTGCCTGTTCAAAAACGAAAGTAGATGAGATCTCCGGTAAACAAAACTTGATCGTTAAAAAAACCGATGAACCCCGATTGCAGGGGAAGAAAACTTCAAATAAACTACACACTTCTGAAGGAGAAATGTCTCCTCCGGAATACTATTCCCCTGTAGCTCAGTTGGTAGAGCAGGCGGCTGTTAACCGCCTTGTCATAGGTTCGAGTCCTATCGGGGGAGCTTTACCATTTCGACACGTAAACAATTCGACATTGAGACCGTTGCCTAAACGATTGTTTAAATGTGACGGCTGATCTGGCACGCTGCCCGCCAGTTTTTTCTAACTAGCTCTGGATTTCAAGCTCAATTGACAGTTGGAGTCCACAAACTCATCGCAATGGGTGTGCTACTAAGATCCGGGATATCTCCCTGGTTCTTCGACAATCTGAGTTAGCGATTTTTCTATGCCAAGCTTGGTTCCAGCGTAAGCCGCAATTGGATGTACGAGGAAATTCATAACCCAGTACCAGACAGGGTATAGCAGCATCATCAAGTTACATACGACCATCGCGAACAGGAATCCACCTATTCCATAGCCATGCCAGGGATTTCTGTTGTGGCCTACGCGAGTTGCGATCAGGGTGCAAATGAACATGGTCACTCCGTAGCCAAGACCACCGAGTAGAATCAGCACTCAGGCAGATGAGGTTTCAACCTGGTGAGCAACTTCTTAGAATGTCCCTTGAAAGTCTTCAGGCCACGTATACAAAACTGCTCCGATCCCTTCGATCATCATAAAGAGGAAAACAGCGGGGGCAACGCTAAGAGTGACTGCTAAGACGCTTTTCAAAAACGGGATGATATTACCAACGATGATTGATGTAGTAGGTGAGAACCAGAACGGATAATTAGAAATCAAACGAGTGCTCTCAATTGATTATATCTGCTACTTATCGGTAACAGCGAGTTCAGCCGGTGTGCCTTCGGCAATGTAATGATTCCTGAAAAAAGCTTCGTCATGGCGCAGATTACCCGACGAAATTCGAAGTACGAAGTTGGGTCGGGTAAACTCACTGACTTCAAAGCTTATATTAAGTACCGGAAACAGTTAGTTTATCCGCCATAGCCCGACAAAGCAGGGCGACAGCGGACCAAAGCTACGATACAAATATGCGAAGGCCGGACGGCCCTACCCGGTGTAGTGATTACAGTAAAAGGCTTCGCCACACCTTTGGCCGACTGTGCCCCGACGAAGGAGAGACTAACTCAGGCTTTTTGTTGACCAGCGAATCTATCTGAATGAAAATAGATGGATTATCAGCATCTTGGAGATGAAAGTGGGCTTGTGATTAAGCAAAACTATAGACCGGCCGTCAGGGCGTGCCTTTTACTTCTGATTACTGTCAGTCCAAACGGCTACATTCAAGCTCAGCCAACTGCCGAATCAGCACCCAACAGAGTCGTGGCACCTCTCTATCAGGAGTCTCTGCGTCCTCAATTCCACTTCTCAGCCAGACAGTGGACTTTGACAAAGCTTAATCCGATGATTCGGCCTGATCCTCCACATGGTGGGGAACAAGGTTGGATCAACGATCCTAATGGTCTGGTTTATTACAAAGGCGAATGGCATCTATTCGCCAATGGAGCCGGCAGCTATTGGGTCCATGCCATCTCCAAAGACCTTCTTCACTGGAAGGAATTACCACCTAAACTTCATCGTGACCCAATCCTTGGTAATACGGCCTCAGGAAGTGCGGTGGTCGATTGGCACAACACATCAGGTTTTGGAACGGCGAAAGAAAAAGCTTTACTCGCCTTTTTCACCGGCTGGAAGGAAAAAGTGCAATGCATGGCCTACAGTACTGACCGTGGACGAAGTTGGACTAAATATGCAATGAATCCAATCCTGCGGCACGCGGATCGTGATCCCAAAGTGTTTTGGTACGAACCGGAATCTAAATGGGTCATGATTGTCTATGGTCCTCCCGGCAGAAGTTACATTTTCTTCGAATCTAAAGATTTGAGAAACTGGAAGAAGCTCAGCACGTTTCCAGATATGTTTGAATGCCCGGACATTTTTCAGCTCCCTCTGGATGGAGATAAACAGCAGATGAAGTGGGTGCTCTCTGATGGAAACGGTAGCTATGTTATCGGCCAGTTTGACGGCACTACGTTTCATACGGAGCAGGAAAAAGAAGCATTGGATTATGGATTTAATTTCTATGCCACTCAGACCTGGAGCGATGTGCCAAAACGCGATGGACGCTGTATTCAGATGGCATGGATGCGCGGCGGAAAATATCCCGACATGCCTTTCAATCAACAATTGACTTTCCCCTGTGTGCTCAGCTTACGCTCAATTCAGGACAAAATGATACTGTGCCGCTATCCGATTGAAGAAATCACTCAGCTTTATAAAAAAGAGCACGAGTGGGAAAACATCGAGGTCGGCAACGGCAATACTCTGTTGTCGGGAATTAAAGGGGATCTGTTTGATATTGAAATCGAATTTGATCCGGCCGAGTCGGATGCACTCGGTTTCAAGATTCACGGGCATGACGTCCAATACACAACCAAAACCGAAAAAGTCGTTTCGCGTCGCACGCATCCCATGCCTGTGAAGCTTAACAACGGCCTCATCCATCTGCGAATACTCGTTGACCGAACGTCCATCGAAGTCTACTGCAATCACGGCGCCATTACCGGCGCAAATTGTATCCTGCCGATTCCCGCAGGCCCTCCACCGCAACTCTACATCAACGGTGGCAATGCATCGATCAAATCACTCAAAGTGCGAGAGCTAAAATCGATCTGGCCTAAGTGAATCACCTTCGATTCGCCTCGTATCAGTGGTAATCAAAGCCGTCTATAATGAGCGTATTGCTTTTCGACACATCCGTTGGAGACTCTTATGGACCGCCGTACCTTTATCGCCACGTCGACTGCGTTGGCTACCAGCTCATCCCTTCAGGCAAGCGAGGACCTCTCCGTGCGCGTATATTATGGAACTAAAAATCAATCCGGCAGCAAAGGCATATATACCGGTACAATCGATTTAGAATCAGGGACTCTGTCCGAAGCCCGGTTAGCTACCGAGGCTGAAAATGCCGGATTCCTAGCAATCAGCAACAGCCGCAAATACCTCTATGCAGTAGCATCTGGTGAACATGGCCAAAAGATCGTTGCGTATAAAATCAATCACAACACCGGTGACCTAACCGAAATTAATCGACAGGACTGCGGTGGGCAAAATCCCTGTCATGTTTCAGTCGGCCCCAACGACAAATACGTTGTCTATGCCAACTATACCGGTGGAAGTTGCGGCCTCATTCCAATCGCGGAAGATGGTTCGTTGAAGAAACCCGGCAGCTTCTTCCAGCACCAGGAGGGCAGCGGAGTTAACGCTGGACGACAGGCCGAACCCCATCCGCATTCAGCCAAAACAGATCCCTCCGGTAAATTCATCATGGTCCCGGATTTGGGACAGGACAAAGTGCGTATTTATCGATTGGCCGATGATAAGCAAAGCATGCAACCGAACAATCCGGCCTATGCATCACTTCCTCCCGGAGGTGGTCCCCGTCACATTACCTTTGACCCACAGGGTCGGTGGATGTACGTGAACAACGAGTTATCTTCATCGGTCACTGTCTTTGACTTGTCCAGCGAAGACGCGGCTCCCAGAGCCCTCCAGACGATTTCAACTCTGCCTTCAGGATTTCAGGATGAGAACTCAACTGCAGAATTATTAATCCATCCCACAGGACGATTCCTGTATTGTTCCAACCGAGGACACCACAGTGTTGCCACATTCCAAATCGACCAGAACAACGGAACGCTGACTGCAACCGGACACTGTAGTAGTGGAGGAAGTACTCCTCGTAACTTTGGAATTACGCCGGATGGCCGCTACGTTGTTGTAGCGAATCAACTAAGTGACAACGTCGACGTCTTGAAGGTGAATACTCAGACCGGGACATTAAGTGCAACCGGAAATAGTATCGAAGTACCTCACTGTATCTGTGTCCGATTCGTACTGAATTGATCTCAATCTTTCACTCTCGACCCTGCCATTGGTTTCCTCAATGAAGCTTTGCACCGTTATCGTCATCGCCTGTACCCTACTCCTGAGCAGCGTTCCAGCTAGCGCGGCTGAACGGCCCAATGTGCTGTTTATTATTGTTGACGATCTCAACGATATGCCTCTGCATCCACAAGGCAAGCCACTGGTACCAACACCCAACTTCGATCGTCTGGCACGACAGGGAGTGAGCTTTACCAATGCGCACTGCAACGACCCTATTTGTGCTCCCTCTCGATCCAGCATGCTGACAGGACTTTACCCTCAAACATCCAGCCTCTATTGGTTTGAGGACTATCGCCAAAATGCCATCCTTAAGCGATCTAAAACGCTGACAGAACATCTGGCCACCAATAACTACAATGTCTATAGCGTTGGGAAAATCTATCATGGCAATCAGGACCCAAAAGGCTTCTATGCCGCTCGGGGACCTGGTGGAAACAACGGCCCCTGGCCCTGGGATGGAACACAGGCAAACAGGCGAGGACTAATCCCACATCCACAACAGTTGTACTTCTACGCGGATGATGCGGATCCGGATATGGACTACCAATGGGAACACACGTTTGGTCCGCTGACGATGATCCCTGAGTATGCTCCGGATGCAAAAAATAACATTCCCGGCTACACGGGCTGGAGGCTTTCCGGCAAACCCTGGCGATATGTTTCTGATGAGGATCGGGATTCGATGCCTGATGAGACCAATGCCGCCTGGGCTGCTGACATCCTCACACAACAGAATCATGAAAAGCCTTTTGTGTTGTTTACCGGATTCAGCAGAACTCACACTCCGCTGTACGCACCGCAAAAGTACTTCGACCGTTTCCCATTGGACGAAATCAAAGTACCTCAAGCCTACCTACGAGGTGACCTTAAAGACTGTGCTCCGAGTCTGGCCAACCCCAACCTTTATGCCTTTCGTCGCTACCAAATGCTTTTCAATCACCGGGATAAACCGCTTCTATACAAGCAATGGCTGCAGGCTTATATGGCATGCGTCGCCTTTATTGACGATCAGGTCGGAACCGTCCTCGATGCCTTAGAAGCAAGCCCCTATGCGGACAACACCATCGTCATTCTCACCAGCGATCACGGCTTCCATGTCGGGGGCAAAGAAGCACTTTACAAACAAACACTCTGGGACAGTGGCACTCGAATCCCCTTTATCGTGGCTGGTCTGGACGGCATGCCTGGTGGTGTCACGTGTAACAAACCCATCTCACTCATCGATGTCTATCCCACTTTCATCGACCTCTGTGATTTGCCTGAGAACCCTCACCAGGGGCGATCAGATTACCCACTCGATGGACACAGTCTCCGCCCTCTCATTCTCAATCCAACGGCAACGTGGTCCGGGCCGGACGTTGCAATCACGGCTCTGCCGGGGAAAGATCATAGTCAACATCGAGAACATATCGGCACTCTCTATCCACACTTTTCGGTACGCTCGCGTGATTGGCGATATAGTCTTACTTCCGACGGACAGGAAGAACTTTACTATTACGTGGATGACCCCTATGAATTCAATAATCTAGCCAAACAACGACAACATGCAGCAGTCAAAGCCAACTTACGTGAACAGTTGATCCAGTTACGTGACGGAGACCAATGGTTCGAAATCAGCTCACTGCCCTCAATTAAACTGTCCGCATTCGAACTTCTGGGGGAAGTCAAAGGTGGTCTCACTCTGAAACTCGGTGATGCGATGGTAGCCGATGTCCAAGCCAATGGCTGGACTCCCATTCGCGTCCGGGTCGCCGGTAATCGCAGTCAGGTCTGGCTGAACAACCGAGTCTACTCCGATGTCATATTGGAGGCAAACTTTCCTTCAGGTAAGCTCTCGACAGAAACGTCAACGCTGCGAAAAATACATATACGCAAACTATAAAACAACAATTCGAAAACTGATGACATCCCTTCTCAAGTCAAAACTAGTTATCTTCTCAGTCGCCGGTTGGGTGATTTGCGGAGGCATCGGCGAGTCGGCCCATGGACAAGAGATAAAGTTTCAACGTGACATCGCACCAATACTGGAAAATCGGTGCTGGGATTGTCACAATCAGGAGTCGCATGAAGGAGAGTTACGACTTGATACTCGTCAGGGCATGCTTCAGGGGGGTGGATCCGGAGTCGCAGCTGTCATCCCAGGCAAACCAGACCAGAGTTACCTGATCGAAGTCATTTCTCATCTTGATCCAGATCTCAAGATGCCACCCGAACAAGAGCAACTGCCCCGGCAGGAAATTGAATTACTAACACAATGGATCAAGCAAGGGGCTGTTTGGCCTGGTCAAACGGATGTGGCCAATACCATCGAATCCAGCCACTGGGCCTTTCAACCTCTTCTGAGACCTGACTTGCCCGGCAGAATCCGACAGGGTTCGAACGCCATTGACGTCTTTCTGACTGAATCACTGAAAGAACAGGGGCTGCGATTCTCACCTCAGGCAGATCCCATCTCACTGCTGCGACGCGTATCCATCGTTCTGACTGGTCTACCCCCAACTCCCGCAACAACGACAAATTTCCTGCAAGCATGGGAACGGGATTCAAGTCAGGCCTACGTGAAGTTAGTGGATGGCTTAATGGCATCACCTCACTTTGGCGAGCGTTGGGCTCAACACTGGCTCGATGTAATTCGCTGGGCGGAAACCAATGGTTCCGAAGCCAACCTCTACCGTAAAAATGCCTGGGTCTATCGCGATTATGTCGTGCGGGCGTTCAATGAAGATAAACCATACGATCTCTTCGTCCGGGAACAACTTGCCGGCGATTCACTTGGTTCCGGTGAGGCAACAGGATTTTTAGTGTCCGGACCGCATGTACCGGCGGCGACTGTTGGTCGGGAGCCTGCCGCAATTCGTCAGGCGCGTGCAGACCGTATGGATGAGATCATGCAAACTGTCGGGCCTTCGATTCTGGGGATCACCATCGGTTGTGCAAGATGTCACAATCACAAATTCGATCCTGTTTCTCTGAAGGATTATTATGCGCTCACAGCTGTCTTTCAGGATATCGAGTTTGGAGGGAGGCAACCGGAGTATTCTGCCGAACATCCGCTCAAACAACAGGGGGACAAACTTCTGGTTGATATCGAAACTGTCCGTGAAAAGCTTCGCACCACCGGCGGTTGGGAAGAAAATTGGGCAGCTTACCGAGAACTGCATTTTCCGGCAGTTACAACCAAAGCCGTGCGTGTCCGTTTTAAGACAACGTACGTTGGTTTGGATGAACTCGAATTTTTCGGACCCGATGACTTGTCACAGAATCTGGCCTTACGAGATTACGGAACAGAATTAACCGGCTACCCTGCAGATGGACTTGAAAATCGAAATCCAATTCAGCGGATCAGCGATGGTGAGTATGGCACGATGGCATGGCGAGCACGTGTCGAAAAAGATGCTGACCAATATCCCTATGTCCAGTTTAATTTCAAAAACTCCGAACTCGTGGATCGCCTTCGCATCAGTAGCAACCGGGAATACTACTATGACACCGATTATCTCGAGCGTATGCCCGGACTGCCAAGATATGAATTTGATGTCGACTATCTCCAGGAAGATGGCACATGGAAGCCCTGGGTTGGTACATGGTTCGTTAATAAGAAATTGAACGAAGAGCATCCCGGTCGCAAAACATTGCTGAACGAAATCCAGCAACTCATTCAGACTCATGGCGAACAGGGACCGCAACCAAGTTTCGTCGGAAGATTTGTTGAACCGCAGGTTACCCACGTTCTTTTAAGAGGCAGTCCGGAGAGCCCTAGAGATGAGGTAAACCCCGCAGGTCTGGAACTCTTCCAGGGCAACTTAGAACTTACCTCGCAAACACCCGGAGCCGATCGTCGACTGGCATTCGCCAATTGGATTACCAGTCAACAGAATCCGCTTACAGCCCGCGTCATGGTAAATCGCATTTGGCATCATGTCTTTGGTACGGGCATCGTTGCGACCACCGGCGATTTTGGTAAGGCCGGAGCCGCGCCCTCTCATCCGAAACTTCTCGAATGGCTCGCTGCCGAGTTTATTGAACCGTCCGCAAATGCTGATGCATGGTCCATGCAAAATATGATTCGGATGATGGTGATGTCGAAGGCATTTCGGCAGGCCAGTCTCCCTAATTCCAAAGGGATTGAACGAGATGCCAATGCCCGTCTACTCTGGAGATACCCCCCGAAACGCGTTGAGGCTGAAGTCATTCGAGATGCGATTCTACTTGCTTCCGGAAAACTGGACCAATCTATTGGTGGACGCAGTTATCGTATCCACAACGAGAAAAAGACTTATGCCCAGTGGGAAGTCGTTGATAATCATGGACCGCACACCTGGCGTCGGATGCTTTATCAGGAAAGAATGCGCCGTGTCGACGATCAGATCTTTACTGCCTTTGATTTCCCGGACTGTGGTCAGGTTCGAGCTAAACGTCCTGTTTCCACAACACCGCTGCAAGCGCTCAATCTATTAAACAGCCCCTTTGTACTCGAACAAACCAGGCTCATTGCTGCACGAGCCCTGGAAGAGACAAATGGTGACCAATCAGACGCGATCATCCGCTGCTTCCAGTTGATTTTAGGCAGACCGCCGGATGAGACGGAACTTGCAGTCTGTGTCCAACTGACAAGGGAACAAGATCTGGCAATTGTTTGCCGCGCCCTTATCAATTCCAACGAATTTGCTTTCCTCCCGTAGAGAGTCCACGACAACATCTCCTAACTATTTCCTCAACACCATCAACTCAGCTAATCATGAGCAATCCTGAAAACCTGTCACCACTCGGACAACGCCTGCTTGATCGCCGGAATTTTCTCAGTACGGCTGGGTTGTCTGCTTCCGGCCTGGCGTTAACGAGCCTGCTTGATTCGGATCAGTTGCTGGCGGATGACCCAAAGACGGTTGGAGGTAAGACGCCTATTCGCCCCGTCATCGACCCACACAATCCTTATCAATCCCGCACGCCACACTTTGATGTACCTGCCAAACAGGTGCTGGTCATCTATCTTCCGGGTGCCATCAGCCATGTCGATACTTTTGATTACAAACCTGCCTTAACGAAGCTGCACGGTCAAAAACCACCGAGTCTTCCCAGAGTTACCTTTGAAGGGCCTTCCGGAAATATCGCCAAACCCTTCTGGGATTTCAAACCTCACGGCGAGACCGGCAAAATGGTCTCGGACTTACTGCCCAATCTGGCCCGACAGGTTGATGACTTTTGCTTTATCCACTCGATGACGACAGACACCAGTGCTCATCCACAAGGTGAGAACTTCATGAATACCGGGTTTACGATGGAAGGATTTCCGTCGTTTGGGTCGTGGGTCACCTATGCACTCGGGACGGAGGCGCAGGATCTTCCAGCTTTTGTTGCCATTAACGACCCTCGTGGTTTGGCACGCAGCGGTAAAAACAACTTTGGCAATGGCTTTTTGCCTGCAGCATTTCAGGGAACTGACTTTAATGCCAAGAATCCACCCAATAACCTTCATCGCCCCATGGGATTATCACCGCAGGCTGATCGTGGCACGTTGGATATCTTAAAGCGTCTCAATGCCCGACATTTAAAAAAGTATCCTGGAGACGCGAATTTAGCTGGACGCATAGCCAGCTATGAGCTGGCCGGACAAATGCAGATGTCCGTTCCTGAGATCATGGATCTTTCCGGGGAAACGCAAGCAACGCTGGATTCCTACGGCGTCGAAGGTGGTTCGGAACTACGCGGACAATACGCACAGAATTGTATTCTGGCTCGAAGATTACTCGAAAAAGGAGTGCGCGTTGTCCAATTGTTTAACGGTAGCGACCCGTCAGGAGGAAATGGCGTTACGAATTGGGATTCTCATTCGAACATTCTCAACACCCATGCAATGCAAGCCGAAATTATGGATCAACCAACCGCGGCATTACTCGCGGATCTTAAACAACGAGGCATGATGGAAAACACTCTGATTGTTTGGGCGACGGAATTTGGACGGATGCCCTTCCTGCAGTCAAACGGCACAGGTCGAGATCACAATCCTAACGCCTTTACCTGTTTCCTTACCGGAGCCGGTGTGAAACGAGGCTTTAGTTATGGTGAGAGCGACGAGTTTGGATTCAAAGCTGCAATTGATAAGACGACCGCTTACGACTTTAATGCCACCCTTTTACATTTGATGGGATTAGACCACGAACGTCTGACGTTTTATCACAACGGACTGGAGCGACGGCTGACCAACGTTCACGGTCATGTAATCCGGGAAGTTCTGGCCTGACCGACGACGGTTACTTCTCTGCTTCTAACAGCTTCACCATCGCTTTACCCATTGCTTCACCAATGTTCATGTATGTCTCGGCATTGCCGCCGTAATGCCCATTAGACGCTCCGCCTTTCGACAGCGGGTGGCTATAGACCGTTGCCACGTTGCCGGCAAACTCTTTGTACTTACCGGATTCTCCGTCCACAGCCAGTTGGGCATCGAGTATTTGACGTTCAACACCTTCGGCATCTTTAGCCGTCTGTCCTAAGGTTGCACAAACAAATTTTGCCTTGGGTGCATCGAAGTCTTTGCGTAGTTGTTTAATCAAATGAACAAGGTTTTGTTCATACCGACTGGCATGGCCTTTGTTGTAACGATCCTTATCACCCTGCCACCAAAAGAATCCTGCAATTTCATAACTCCCGGCGTCGGGGTAATACATCTCGAGTTTGGCAAGCACTTGTTTTGCCCGAGCGATATCACCGTCATATTGTTTACCTGCATACCAGCCAATCGGTTCCGGCTTCGTCCCTTTTTCCCATTTCAAGGGCGTTTCCTTGTAGGCAGCATAATGAAACACCTTTCCGTCTTCTTCAAACTCAAACGAAGGGCTACCGGGAGGCAGTAAATCCCAGCCCAGACTTCGATTACCAATACAACTCTTAAGCAACATCACGGGTGCTTCTGTTGCCTGGCCGACAAAGTGACCGATTCCGATTTCAGGTCCAACTCGCCCACCCTTGATCGTCATAAACTCGTTATTGAACTGCCGTGCTCCACCTGTACCGCTCCCCATAACGCGTACATTGCGTACATCCTTACGAGTCGTCCAGTTGCCTTCGTCATCGATCAGGTAAGAATAAAGCCCTTTCTCTTTTACCGCGTGCTCTAACGAACCCTCTTCACCAGCCACTTTACCAAATCCCAGCATATTAGACTGACCAAGCAGGATATAAACCTGTACCGGCTTAGACAAATCGGCAGGCTTACCGTCCGGGTCCGGGAGACTGTCAGCTCCCTGTACCTGGCCAATACTTAAAACGATGAGTACGGCTAACAACGCCAGTCCATTACTGCACACATTCAATTTCATTTAATCTTCTTTCTTAATTCTGTTTCAAATTCATGTTCGCTTCACTCAGATTAGTCCTGAAGTTTTTAGACACTCCCTGTCAGGAATTTGCTGGCGTTGTAAATTCTGCATACTCGCTCGATACGTGTTATATACAGTGATTTTAGCCACTATGCCGACGTCCTCCGGGCTACGGTGCGTAAATTGCGCCAGTGTAGTGATTCCTGAAAAAGGCTTCGGCTGTTCGGCCTTCGCAGATTTACGTCAAGACCCTCAAGTCCGCCATAGGGCGAAGAAGGCGCTAGTCGTCTCTCCGTTTCTCGGCGGGCGTGTGGCTTGGCAGCTGAGCTTTAAAGTCGCCCAGACTCGACCAGATTAATGGCTTACTAAGATCAACTTCGGAAATAGCGACTTCCCCAAATTCCTGAGCCTGCGACAAGACCTGACCGTCACGTCCATAAACACCGGTGATCATCCAATCGAGTTCCACTCCGCAGTAAGTGCTACTGACGACAAACACATGGTTTTCACATGCACGAGCAGCACCCAGCAGTGGATTACATCCCCAAACCGGCCAGCAAATCACTTCGGCACCGTTCTGACTCAGTTTTCGAGCCACTTCGGGAAAGAAGCCGTCGTAACAAATCATCATGCCCACTTTCCCAAAGGATGTTTCAAATACCGGATACTCTGTCCCGGGCGTAATACCTTCTTCAATCTCACCTCGCGGCAACGTCACTTTACGGTACTTACCGACAAAGCCTTCAGGGCCAACTAAGGCAGCCGTGTTATAAATCAACCTTCCATCGCGTTCGAGCAGCCCGGCACAAATGTACAGATTGTATTTCTTAGCCAGCTTTTTAAAGTACTCGGTCGAGACGCCTCCCGGAATCGCTTCTGAACAATCGACATATTTCAGGCCGCGTCCGTAATAGGTCAGGCATTCCGGCAAAACCACAATGTTCGCTCCCTGCTTCGCTGCGTCAGCAATCAATGGTTCAAAGAGCTCGCATTTCTCCAGGTTCGAGTCACCACCATAGGGCTTAAAGTGAATAGTTGCCAGTTTGACTTTACGAGCTGGCGGAGCTTCGGTTTTGGACAGACTCACCTGAGCCCATTCCACTTTACCGCGTGCTTCCCAGCGATAGGAAAGCTCTACGATTCCCTGAGTAGCAGCCGTTGGAACCAGATATACCCCCTGGACTAAACTCCAGCCGTTATCCAGTTCTTTGACGATCGCAGGAAATTCAGGTTCAGCCCGTGGACGTTTACCTGTCCCGTAAGACGCCGTGGATTCAAAATCATGCTGTACACGCTTACCATCAGCATCTCGCCAAAGCACCCGCGTCACAGCCGTTCGCCGTGCCTGTTTCAGGTTCCGCGTTCGTTGCAGAGCAGAGAATCTGTAGTACTTGCCGCCTTCCACAGGAAAGGATTTCTCGAACCAGCCAAAGGAACCGGAGCGATTGTCCGTTGAGATTCCGAAACTACCATTCCCATCCGGCCCACCTTTGAGATTGTATTCAAAGTCGGGTGCGATCTCTTCACGAGGAGATTCGGCAGACCAACCGGCTGGCATTCTACGAAACGAAGCGTCCTGCCCGGAGGCAAATAAACAAGGGACAAGAATTAAACAGGTCAGAATAATATGTTTCAGTTGCATTTCAGCACTCCCAATGGGATTTGCTGATTAGAACGAAGCAAGTCCCGTAGTCATGTCAGGTTGGATATTAAAAAGTGTATTAAGGCGTGTGATCGCAAAGATCTTCTCGATTTCAGATGTGACACCAGCCAATCGTAGTTCACCTCCGGTACCTTTCACTTTCTTATGAAGCATTATAAACCGATTTAATGCCGCGCTCGACAAAAACTCAACTGTAGACATATCTAGTAATATTTTTTCAACACCCGAATCCACAACTTGAAATAACTCGTCGCCCATTTGTTGAATATCGGCGTCATCCAGAAACTTAGGTTGTGTGAATGCTACAACCGTGACATCGCCATTCGGAGATAAGCTGATCTTTTCCATAATCTACTACTACCCAAACTGAGTTACTTACCAACAGAATTAAACAAAGCATCGGCTCTGACAAATTGATAAAATATCAGAGCTTCCTCAAAACTCTAACACCAATTAGATAACAGCACCTCTTTTATCATGAAAAATCCTATGAAAAGCCTCCTTTGTATTCTGCTCTCCTTTGTGACGATTCCTGCATTCTCCGCTGATTTTTCAATTTCAACATTTACTGTGGATGTCACTATTCCATTAAATCACCGGTGTATGGGAGTGCTTCCCACGAAAAGTAAGAGCATTGCGGATCCACTTTTTGCACATGGATTTGTTTTAAGCGGTGGAGAACAACCGGTTGTGTTATGTGCACTGGATTGGTGTGAAATTCGCAATGGTGCCTTTGAGCAATGGCGCACTGCGTTGGCCAATGCAGCTGGAACGACACCTCAGTATGTATTAGTAACGGCTTTACACCAGCATGACGCTCCAGTTGTCGATTTAGATGCTCAAAACCTACTCGACCAGGTTGGGCTCAACAACGAACTTTATCAGGTCGATTGGCATGACGAAACACTCGCTCGTGTCACTCAGGCCGTCAAAGACAGTCTCGAATTAGCTTCGCCGGTCACCCACTATGGCACCAGCGAAGTCAAAGTGGATCGGATTGCCAGTAACCGACGGGTTGTCTTACAAGATGGCAACATTACCTACGGGCGAGGCAGCAACGGTGGAGGTAACGAATACTACGCTCAGGCTCCTGAAGGTGCCATCGACCCGCTGCTTAAAACCATCACATTTTTTAATGGGAAGAAGGCTTTGCTGCAACTACACCATTACGCCACCCATCCTATGAGCTACTACGGAAGAGGAGTCGTCTCAGCAGACTTCGTTGGCTTAGCTCGCGCACGCCTGCAGCGAGACAATCAATCGATTCGTCAGATCTTCGTGCCCGGGTGCGGCGGCGATGTGACAGCTGGAAAATACAACAACGGTTCTGAAGACCATCGACAGGAATTAATCGACCGACTATACAACGCGATGGCCGCAGCCTCCAGACACACCACCAGGTTTCCCATCACTCAAATCGATGTACGTAACACCAAACTATCATTACCGTTTCACAGTGGTGATCATTTAACCAAAGAACAGCTTACTAAGAATCTTAATAACGACGAATTGACAACTGAGAAACGGATTCTGGCAGCAATGGGATTGGCTAGTCGGATTCGAGTCGAGGCAGACAAACCTCTGGATTTCCCCTGTGTCGATCTGGGGAACGCTCAAATCGCGTTGTTCCCGGGAGAAACGTTCATCGGATATCAGTTGATTGCTCAACAATATGCGGGAAAGAATTTCGTAATGTGTATTGCCTACGGAGATGCCTGGACGGGCTATTTACCCACCGATGCAACGTTCAACGAAGACTTTAAGGACACGTGGCTATGGGTGGGACCCGGCAGTGAACAGAAGATACGTGAAGCCATCAAAAAGGTGATTCGCAAATAGTGTCAGGACATTCTGAATCCACAACACACTGGGCAATTCTTCAACGTAGCTGGGCAGGCATTGCCTTAGTATTGTTTGCTGTCACCTATAAGGTGTGGCTACCCCCAAACCAGTTTCCGGCCGTACCGTTATTGGATGTCTTCGGCAGCTCTGCTGCGCAGGCAACCTGGATTCATTATCTGTTGCTTACCGTTTGCTCTCTGGCGTTACTTGGTACGACGATCAAGCCAGCCAGCACGACCTGGTTTATAGTCATCGTCAGCCTGCTCGCCATGTTTCTCTTAAATCAACACCGCCTGCAACCGTGGGCGTTTCACCTGCTGTTAGGGGCCTTTGTCTTTGCTGCCTGTTCCATACGACAGGGAACCAGCTTACTGCGGTTACTTACCATCAGTATTTATACCTTCTCAGCCGCTGGAAAATTCGACTATCAATTCATGGAAACCGTTGGACAGGAATTTTTAGTTGCGGCGACCGGTTTAATCAATCTCGACAGTACGCAATGGGCTCCATCGCTGTCATCCAAAGCCACGCTTCTCTTCCCACTCGCTGAAATCCTGGTTGCGGTCTTACTGATTCGTCCCCGATCCCGCAAAGCAGGCATTGCCCTCGCCATCCTGTTACACCTGAGTATCATCACACTACTCAGTCCTTTAGGACTGGGACACAAACCCGGCGTGATTATTTGGAACGGCCTGTTTGTAGTCCTCGTTCCGCTGCTATTTAGTGACAAGTTGAATTCGACGCAGCCAGCTGAAACAACCTTCTCAGGACAGCTCGCAGCTATCCTGGTACTTGCCGCCTCGTTGCTGCCAGCCGTAGAACCACTGGGTAAATATGATCATTGGCTGGCCTGGGGATTGTATTCACCAAGGACGAGCCGAGTGATCATTAATGTGCATTTGTATGACGTCGGAGTTGTCGAGGAGCTTGAAGCTTTCATGTTGCCGCAACTTGGCGACACTCCCTACCGGACGCTGGATCTTCGTAAATGGTCTTTGGCAACGCTGAACGTGCCTGTCTATCCACAAGACCGATTCCAATTGGCGGCTGCCAGATATATCGCTCATAAATATAAACTAGGCGACAGCATCCAGGTCCATATGCTCAGCATCTCGGACAGATTCACAGGTCATCGTACTGCTGAAATACTCAACGGTACGAGTGAATTAGACATGCATTGTCGGCAGTTCTTTTTCTCGACCACACCGGTTGGACTCCAGCCCTAGCCAGACCCGAATTCGAGCAATCACTTATTTACGGAATGCCGGGTGTTCCGGATTCGCACCACTGATAATGTAAGCAAAAAGATCGAGAATCTCATCTTTGGTCATCGTGTTCAACAGACCTTGTGGCATGATCGAAACCTTAGACTCGTCCTGCTCATCAATATCATTCTTGGCAATCTCAATAACGCCCCCGTCTTTTTTCAGCGGGTTATCTGAAAGCTTGAGTACTTTGTCATTCTGTTCAACAATCACTCCGGAATAGAGCTTACCGTCGAGCGTTGCAATAATCTGAGTACGGTACTTCTCTTCAATTTCCTTCGAGGGTTCCGTAAGCGATTCAATGATTTTAGCTACATCTGTTTTCTGTTCGGCAAGCTTTTCCTGCAAAGCGATCAGATCCGGAGCCAGTTTACCCCCTGTACCTTTCATCGCATGACAAGCGACACAGGAAACCTGAGTGAACAATTTTCGTCCACTTTGGAAATCGCGTCCCGACTCCAGTTCGTTGATCGCGTTCAGAATATCCTGAGTCGACCATTGTCGAACAAACTGCCGTTGAGGCATATCACCATGAGCAATCGCAGGCGCTGTGGGTTGAAGTGGAATATCACTAATATCCGCCACCACATGCATGGTTCCATACATGGTTCGCCAGTGTCCGGGGAAAGTACAAACGTAGGAATATTCACCGACTTCGGTAGGAGCAGTAATTTGGAGACGCTGCTGCTGGCCTGCTTGTAACATGCCTGTCGAGAACAGCACTTTGGCGCTATCCGGCACAAATTGCTTCGCCAGACCTTCCGGAGTAGCACCCAACTTTTCAGCCAGAATCCCTACTTCTTCTCGCGCACCTGGTACTGTCACGAGTAGGTTGTGCGGCATGATATCGACGTTTTCAAAAACAATTTCCACGGGTTTTCCAGCCTGTACGTAAATGTGTGGTCGGTCGTAGATCATTCGGTGAGGAACCGGACGAATAACAATCACGTCCACAGCCAAATCAGCCAATTGACGACGAATTGCAATGGCAGCATCCTTACCCAATTGTCCGGAAAGATCCTTACCTAGCTGAATCGCATCCATTACCTGAGTCTCCGTTCGACTTTTGGCAGGTACGGATTCAATATATTTAATGAGTTGGTTGAGTATTGCAACGACACCTTCTTTAGGAAGCTCGGCGCCGTCCAGTCTGCCAATCGACGTGATCGCAGTACTACGAAATGCCGACTGCGAAACAAGGGGAGCCAAAACGTCGAAAACTTCCTTGTCATGCCCGGCGATATAACTCACGGCATTCACGGCAGAACGTGTCAGCTGAACCTTAGGATTCGCTCCGTTTGCACTTACAGCAACACTTGGATTGGGAGCTTTATTTCCTGCCAGACGGAATACGGGTTTACGATTGGCATCCAGAATAACGACCGTGAACCCGTCTAAGCGACTGGCAAACTGACCATTATTCTCTGTGCGATTCCAAATCACGACGGTGTCGATTGGGAACTCCTGCCCCAGATCCACTTCCCAAAACGGATTATTCTGTACGGTCGTATGCGTCTGCGAATTGCTGGTATAAGCACCGTTGGTATTGCCATCCACAGCACGTACAGCCGCTCCTCCAAAGTCCGTGGACGATTGACTGGCTTTCTTCTTAAGAGCAACATTCTTTCCTTCACTCATTACCTGAACTTCAGCAAGTGTTAAGACACGTTGTTTCCCCGGTAGTTCAATTCGGACAAATCGGCCAGCCGCGCCAGAGGCATCGCCTAGCTGAGCGGCCAGTGGATCCGGTAATGTCGATACCGTGGACAGAACGCGTTCGTACAATGACTCTCGCACTTCATCACTGGCAATCAGGGGAATCGAATCTAACACTGTGCGAAAGCGACCAGCGTTGTTCAGGGAATTATTCCAAACCTGTTCAGCAGATCCATCGGCAGCTATCAGAGCTGCTGTGGCCAATTGCCGTGTAACCGCCTTTTTACCAGCCCGGTGTAACTGAGCGATATCTGCCCGCTTCATTTTCAACATGGACGGATCGGTCATACGGAACATATGCACGTACTCTGTTAAAACCTGCTCTGCCTGCTGTTCAGCAGAAGCATCAAGTTCACGAACGGTTTTGACCAGTTCCGCAACCATATCGGTTTGATTGATGCTGGCGATCCCCATTAACGCTTCGTGACGATACTGGTGAACGATCCCCGGGCGTTTCAAAATAGCCTGATAGACTGGCTCGCTGCGAGTCATATTGATCAGGTCAGTGGTTGCCACGCGATCAATGATGTATTCAATCGCTTTCGCATTTCCTGCAGCAAATTCCTTTCCTGAACCAACCGCTTCTTTCCAGACCGGCTCCAGACGACGGATCGTATGACGCAGTGTAAAGTCCACGTAATAATCCACCTCGTGATTGAGTGCCAACAAAGCCACTTCTGCCGCTTCGCTTTCATGGAAATAGCTGCAGGCACGAATGGCTTCCAAACGCACTCGCGAATGTTCGTCTTCGACTGCCGTTCGCAGTAAGTCGAAGACGTTTGGAATTTTATGACGCCAGTAACTGACAACCCGGATTGCTGCCGCGCGAGCATTGTAATCCGGAGAGGCAGAAACCCGTCGCAGCAGCGACAGGCCAATTCCATCAGAGAGATTGTGGTGCTGACAAACCCACAAAGCTTCCAGCAGCAAATGCTCGTACTGGTCATCGGATTGATCTAATCCGGCAATCCATTTTTCAACGGCTGCTGCCACATCCTGCGTCGGAAATTCTCGTAACTTCAGTCGCACCCGGTAACGTGTGCGGTCTTCATACGTACGCAACATTTCCAGGAGCTGCTTGATACCTTTTCCTTCAATTTCCGGTTTCTTGACCAGTGGACGCGAGGGGTATGTAATCCTCCAGATACGGCCATGCGAGTGGTCCCGGTTCGGGTCACGCAAGCTATGCTGCATGTGGCCTACCAGCGGGTTAAACCAGTCGACAATATACAAAGCCCCGTCCGGGCCAAATTGAATATCAACCGGGCGGAAATTCTGGTCTGACGAATACAGAATCGGTTCTATCTCCGTTGCTTCATATCCGGATCCCACTTCTTTGACGGTGTGTTGCAGGATTCCCTGAAAACCAATCACATTGTTAAGCAGAAAATTCCCCTGTGCTTCAGGAGGAAAATGGCTACTCGACACAAACTCACAACCGGATGTCGGACGAACACGTTTCTTGAGAAACTGATTTAAGCGTTCCGTGTATTGGAATTTAAAGGGTCCGAAATCATCCTGTCCGTAGTATTCCGGAGCACGAATCGAAAAGGGAGCCGCAAAATAATTCGCTCCTCCTGACGCATCCGCCACAAAATTCTGACCCCATTTGTTAAACGCGTGTCCCCAGGGGTTGGCAAAGTTGTAATGCACATGGGTATAAAATTCCTGATTCGTCGGGTCAAAGCGGTAAACGCCACCATGAGCATTACGAACTGTTCCCCGAGGTGTTTCAACCTGCGTCACATGGAATGTACCTTCATGCATGTAGATACCACCCCCGGGCCCCCAGGTGAAAGCTCCGATGGCATGATGGGAGTCTCCCGAGTCAAAACCGCCCAGCAGGATTTTCTTGAGATCCGCTTTACCATCACCGTCGGTGTCCTTGAGGAATACCAGATTGGGTTCCTGAGCGACATAGGCGCCACCATCACCTAATTCGAACCCGGTTGGCAGGTGCAAACCTTCAGCAAACGTCTCCATCTTGTCCGCTTTACCATCTCCATCTTCATCCGTAAAAACCAGAAGTTTGTCATTTGGTTTGTTAGGAGGTAAATACTGTGGGTAACTAGGCATCGTTGCGACCCATAAGCGACCCTGAGTATCAAACGTGAATTGCACTGGATTTCTCAGCTCGGGGAAATCGACTTCACTGGCAAACAGGTTGACTTCATAACCTTCGGCAATCGTAAAAGTCTTCTTAGCGTCCTCCGGTGGGAGGATGGTAATCGGCGTTTTGAAGTTTGTCGGTACGTCATATAGTTTTCGAGTTTCTGAATAATCGTACTTAGCAGAAACGTCTTTCCCGTTGGCCAGAGCCCAAATTCGCTTATCAACAACCGCAGCCATTTCATCCAGCTTGGCACGCTCGTTTTCAATCACGTAGGCATCGGTATAGGGAGGGTTACCGTGATCTCGACGCGAGCGACCACCATAAATGTAGTAACCATTGACTGCTCGGTAGTTGTGAAAGTAGTTAAAGTTCTTTTCATGGATTTCAGGCAGAATGGCTTCAGCTGTATCGTTCCACTTAGAGTCCACTCCAAACAACGCAGTCATAAAATGAGGAGCAAACCGTTTGTAACCGTCATCACTTAAGTGGACTCCGTTAAACGTATAAGCTTCATCGCTTGCGGCATAGAGTTTCTGAGACAGACTTAACAAATCAATAAAGGGGACTTTATATTGCTTCGCTACGTTTTCCATGGCGGCGGCGTATAACGCGAGATTTGCGTTTTGGGCTTCACCGGTGGGTAGATTGGGATCGCCGGAATTCTCAAAGGCGAGTGGGGAAATCAGAACAATCCGGGCCTTCCCCTTGCCACTGTAATTCTGCTCTAAGGTATGCGTCAGGAATTGATCCAGTTCTTTCGTAAAGGTAGCAAGCCCGGCTTCTCCGCGGAACGATTCACTGAAGCCAAAAAAAGCAAAAATCAGATCTGCCTTAGCTCGAGTCAGATGCTCATCAGGAGATCCGAAGTCCAAAGAGCGAGGACGGAATCGGACTTCGTCACCATTAAACCCCTGATTTCGAACCGATAGATTCAGATCCTTAAACTGCGACTGCAGTAAGGCTTCCCAATACCCGAAATACTGAAACCTCTCGGCCGTATTACTACCTATCAAGACGATTCGATCACCCTTTTGTAAATCGACTTGAGCAATCAATGGAGTCGTGGAAAGAACAAGTGTTAAGAGAAAACAGAATAAGGAAGACAATCGCTTCATCATCATTCGCCTTTATACGGTTTGCAGTCTGAGACTATTTACTTCGGTTACGAGCAATAGCACACAGAGTGTTAGGAAAAGCCTGAACCATTTAATTTACTTACAAGCTACCGACCGGGCTAGTCTGAGCAACTCAGTACCAACGACCGAAATCGTGGGAGGGATTCACTGAGTCGGATCGGTTAACTCAGGTCGTCAAGTGAGTTCAACGCGCAGTTAACATGAATTGCCGAGCCAAATGGCAGCGCGTCTTCATCGACCTTAAACATCGGATGGTGCACACTGTACGTAGCGTCAATGTCCGGATTGCCAATCCCCAGAAAAGCAAAACACCCTGGCACTCGTTGCGTGTAAAAAGCGAAGTCTTCTCCGCCCATAACCGGTGACATCTCCAGTACTTTACCTTCCCCCAAAACCTCTTCGCCTGCGGTCTTGCCGGCTTCCCAGCAAACTTCGTCATTCAGTGTCGGCGGGTAATCATTTCCCGGGAAACTGACCTCGGCCTGACAGCCGTTTGCTGAAGCAATGGCGGTGGCAATTTCCTGCACTCTACTTTGAAGGTGTTTCAGTCCGTCCATCGTAAGTGAACGAACGGTGCCCTGAACTTCCATTGATGGCGGTATCACATTGTAAGCCTCACCACCGTGCATCATCGTCACACTAATCACTCCGGATTCAAGCGGATCCAACTCTCGTGAAATAATGGTCTGTAATTCAACGACGATTTTTGCAGCGGTCGTTACCGGGTCGATGGCTAAATGAGGCATGGCTGCGTGGCCACCCTTTCCATGCACCACAATTCTCAACGACCCCGCGGCAGCCAAAAGAGTGCCGGCCCGAGCCGCCAACATGCCGGTCGGCAATTCCGCCGAGACGTGCAGACCAAAAATACGCTGCACTGCAGGATTTTCGAGCACACCTTCGTTACTCATTTTCTCGCCCCCGGCACCACCTTCTTCGGCGGGCTGAAAAATCAACTTCACCGTACCCTGGATGAGATCTTCATTTTCTTTCAACAACCGTGCCGCCCCTAACAGCATCGCTGTATGACAATCGTGACCACAGGCGTGCATTTTTCCATCAACCTGACTGCGGAATTCAACATCTGCCTGTTCATGAATGGGCAAGGCATCCATATCTGCTCTTAGAGCCACACAGGGCCCGTTACCATTGCCAACCGTCCCCAGAACGCCTGTCACAGCAATATCTTTTTGATACTCAATTCCTAATTCGTCCAGAGTGGATTGAACCAGCTTGCTGGTTTCGAATTCTTCATACATCAGTTCCGGATGTTGATGAAGCTGTCTTCGTAAGCCGACAATCCAGGGTTGAATCGCTTTGGCTTGCTCAACAATCTGCTGTTTATCCATGGTTTTACTTTCTTATGAAATCGAGTCCGCCGGCTGGGTTAATTGATGTGCCAAACTTTGTAACCAACGGGCTGCCGGAGCACCATCCAACACCTGATGATCGAACGTCAAACTAAGTGATAAGGTGTACCCGGCAACGACCTTTCCGTCTTCCACCACCGGTTCTTCGACAATACGACCAATCCCCAGAATCCCGGACTGAGGAACATTAATCACGGGTGTGAAATGATCCATTCCCAATGTTCCCAGACTGGAAACGGTAAACGTTCCCCCTTTGAGTTGATCTTCTGCCAGCTTTCCTTCCCGGGCGTCTGCGATTAACTCAGCCGTATATTCTGCAACATCGTCGAGCAATAGGTTGTCTACTCGATTAAGCACAGGCGCCAGTAAACCGTATTGGCTATCAACCGCAAACGCGATATTCACATCGTCGTAAATATAAACACCATCGGGCGTCCAACAAGCATTGAGCTCCGGGCATTCACGCAGCAGATTGGCCGCCAGCTTCATAATAATATCGTTATACGAAGGGGTTGTTCCAGCACCCTTTAATGAATCACGGTATGCGATGAGACCTTTGGCATTCAACTTGGTGTTCAAGGTCACTGGCACCGTCTGCTGCCTACTTGCTCGCATGCGTTGAGCGGTAATGCGACGCACGTTGGACAATGGTTGGAGTTGTCCAGACTGAGAGGGCATCACCATTGCCGATTCAGCAGCCGATATTGAACCGGTTGGTTTGGTTACTCCACTGTCTGCCGCAGCAACAACATCCCGCTCACGAATACGCCCGTTTTTTCCCGTTCCCTGAATGCCTTCCAGCGTAACACCAAGTTCCGCTGCTTTGCGTCGCGCACGTGGCGATGCAATCTGCCGACTCGTTGGTTTACCCGTTGAAGCTGCCGCAGACACAGGTGCCTCCCGAGCTGGCTCCGATTCTGACGGAATCTCGCTTTTGGGCACCGGAGCAGCCGGAATATAAACGGGCGGTTCCTCATCTGCCTCAAGCAGAAAACCAAGTACCTGACTCACCAGGACGGTTTCGCCTGCCTGAGGAGCTTCTGCTGGAATATGTAAAATACCCGAATCAAAGGACTCTACTTCCTGAGCCGCTTTTTCCCCTTCCAGAACGAACAGCATATCCCCGGCGTTAACTTGCTGGCCGTCCGCTTTTAACCACTCGACAAAAGTTCCTTCATCCATGGACCAGCCCAGCCGCGGTACTACAATTTCTATTGCCATCTCTTTAACCTCTCCTCATGCTGCCTGAAATCACTCTGCCAATAGATCGCGAATCGCAGCAATTACCGAATCGACATTGGGTACGACAGCTGCTTCCAGCGTTGGGGAGTACGGAGTCGGTGTGAAGGCTCCACTTAAACGTTTGATGGGAGCGTCCAGTTCGTCAAATCCCTGATCTGCAATGGAGGCTGCAATCTCCGAAGCAATACTGCAGGGCTGGAAGGCTTCATCGACAACCAGCAAACGCCCGGTCTTAGCAACCGAAGCACAAATTGTGTCCGTATCCAAAGGGGAAACTGTCCGTGGGTCCACAACCTCGACCGAGATTCCCTCGCTTGCAAGTTGCTCTGCGGCTGCAAGCGAATGCTGTACCATTAAAGCAACCGCCACAACAGTGACATCCGTACCCTCTCGATGGACACGCGCCTTCCCGAAGGGAATTTCATAGTGTTGCTCCGGCACCGGGCCTTTGATCGCCATCAATTCCCGATGTTCCAGAAACAGGACTGGATCTGTGGATCGCAACGCGTGTGCGAAAAGACCTTTGGCATCATAGGGAGTCGCCGGAGTGACCACTCGCAATCCGGGTATATGTGCATAGATCGAGTGATAGATACCGGAGTGATGGGTGGCCGCTGAATGCCCAATCCCGCCACAACCGCGTAAGAGGACAGGCATTTTAATTCGACCGCTGCTCATATACTGCATCTTGGCAATCTGATTAATCATTTCGCCGAAGGAATCATTAATGAAGTCGATAAACATAAAATCGATGACTGGGCGAGTTCCGGTCATAGCTGCCCCACAACTCAAACCTACGAACCCACGTTCACAAATTGGGGTATCGCATAATCGATCCGCACCATATTTCTCGTAGAGCCCAACGGTGGTCATAAAGTTTCCACCACGTTCACCGATTCCTTCACCCATGACCCAGATATTTGGATCCCCGGCCATCGCAGTGTCGAGTGCTTCGTGCGTTCCACCAACAAACGTCTGAACGCGATCGCCCGGATCAATATCCTGAGCATCTGATTCAGCTGAATCATCATAAACATGCGCGGTCGCTGTCTCCCCGGATGGATAAGGACTGGCTTCCGCTGTTGTGTGGGATTCCGCAATCAGTACTTCAATTTCATTTTCGATCGCTTGTAATTCGTCCTCAGTCGCCAGACCCTCTTCCACCAGCCTGTTCGCCAGTCTTTCGATCGGACAACGCTGTTTCCAGTCTTCGACATCTTCACGAGTGCGGTAAGTGAAGTCTCCCATCCCTTCGGCATGAGCTCGAGTACGATAAGTCTTACATTCGATCAGCGTCGGCCCTTCACCCTTTCGAGCACGCTCAACAGCCTCACCCGCAATCCGGTAAACCTCGAGCACATCGTTACCATCAACCTCAAATCCGGGAATACCATAATTGGCGGCACGACGACCAACATCAGGAATACCACTGGAGTATTCAAACGGCACTTCCGTGGCAAACTGATTGTTTTCACAAACAAACACACATGGCAAGTTCCAAATGCTTGCCATATTGAGCCCTTCATGAAACGCGCCGTTATTAACCGCGCCATCTCCGAAGCAAGCCACCGAGACGTTATCCTTTTTCTGAATTTTAAAGGTATAGCCACCTCCGGTTGCATGCAGAATACATGGTCCCACAATCCCGCTGGTACCCATCATCCCGATTTCCGGCTTAAACAAATGCATGCTGCCACCGCGACCATCACTACAGCCGGCTTCACGGCCATACAATTCGGCGATCAACTCCTGTGGATGAAGCCCTTTGGCCAACGCATGGCCATGACCACGATGTGTACTAAAGACGACATCCTCCAGCCGCAAATGAGCAAACACTCCGGTGGCAATGGCTTCTTCACCGACATAGGTGTGGCAGGCTCCATGAACCAAGCCCTGCTGATGTGATTTAGCCAAACGTTCTTCACACTGACGAATAATCTGCATCGTGCGATAGAGCGAAAGACCGGTTTCTTTATCAATTTCAATGGCTGCTGTAGTCATCTTATTTATTAATCACTTTCTATTCTGCAAAGACTTCTGTACCAACACTGCCGCCGGCATTCATGGCCAGGTTTCCGCCATCCATAGGTATCAGCGTACCAGTAATCCAGGACGAGGCGTCGGAAGCGAGAAAGACTGCCAGTCCCTTGATGTCGTCCGAGCTTCCAAAGCGTCCACTTGGAATACCACTCAGGAATCGCTCCTTAATTCGGGGATCCGCGTCAATACGCTGCTCGAGCCCCGGATTGAGAACCTGCGCTGGCAATACCGAATTCACACGTACACCTCGTCCACTCCATTCAGTACTCAGCTCACGCGTCATTTGAACCACGGCGCCCATGGCCATGCTATAAGCAATATGCCCACGGCCTAATGCGGTAATACTTGCCAGTGATCCCAGGTTGATAATACTTCCACGCCCCTGCTCGAGCATCCTGCGACCTGCTTCCTGACAAATACAGAAACGGCCATAGACAATATTCCTCCACGTCCATTCCACTTCTTCCAGTTCGATCACTTCCGGTTTCTTCCGCACAGCTTCACCGGCGATATTTGCCACAAAATCAATTTGCCCAAACGTCTCGTCGATTTGTGCAAACATGCTGCGAATCGCATCGGGACATGAAATATCACAAACGACCGGCAAGGCCCGCCGTCCCAGTCTTTCAATTTCTGTGGCAGTCGCCTGAGCACCGGCTTCGTTGATATCAGCCAGCACCACATCCGAACCGGCCTCAGCCACTGCCATCGCAATGGCTTTTCCCATACCGCTAGCCGCTCCGGAAATCAAAGAGACCCGGCCCGTCAAATCAAACATCGAGTTCATAATCAGAATCCTTATCCACATTCATGGCGGGCGTTCGTTTCTGCCTTAGGAAACACCACCAAATCAATACCCAAACTCCAAACAGAGCAAAAAACCAAAGCACTTCCGGTGCCCGGGCAAATACCAAAATCGTCATACCTAAATAAAAGATGGCGCAACAAGCTAATCCGCTCGAGTGAATCCAACCGGGACGGATTTCTTTGGGAAGGAAGCGATGGTTGTTTACTAAGATCAACAGTGCCGTCAAACCAAGAACCAGATTACCAGTGTTGGCAACCGTTAGGACCATCCCTTTGGCATCCGAGAAATACAAAAATACAGTTTGCATGATGAGTGACCAGACAATGTATGCCACCATAATCCGATAATAGATTTTACCGACCTGATCCGCCTTCATTTTTTCACGAACACCTGACACTCCGGACCAAATGATGTCTGTCCAGCGGCGACAGACATCATCGATGATCGACATCTGACTTGGCAACAGGACAAACAGGCCGACTAACACGGTCAGAATCCAGAACAATTGATTAAGGCCGTAGAGATCCGGAGCGTTTTTGAGCCCGTCAGCTGTGATCAAGGCTTGTGCCCAGGATAGACCTTCGGTATCAGAGAAGAACTCTGAATATTGTGAGAACTCAATCGAGATCAACCCTGGTAATGCCATTCCCATGAAACACCCCGGCCCCCAGATCATGAGCTGGTCGGTGAGTAGATACCGCCACCAGCTACGCCAGCGAGATAGGTTCTTATCGTTGATTTCAAACACTTTTCCAATATGACTCAATTGGACGCCACGCCCTCCTACGACACTCGGTATGGCACCGACCTGAGAGCCCATACCCCAGCCTTTGTCACGAACAAAATTACTATACGTGGAATTACTAAAACCACCTCCACCGGCATATCCAGCGAACGCTCCGAGCACAGCGATATTGGCCAGAGTAATCACCGGAATCCCATTGCCACTAAACAGACTCGTAATAATATTGTCCACATTATCACCATCCCAATGCCCATCATTATCGGCATCAATATAAGAACGATGCTTGCCACTTTTCCCGGATGTCAGGTGGATTCGGGAACGATTATCAGGAGCATCCGGCAGCGACAGATACAGCTGTGCTCCCTCATCAGTCACCTGATGGTGAAGTGG
>DEAW01000152.1 GCA_002348315.1 Planctomycetaceae bacterium UBA2972
GCTGCAAATCGCAAGATGACTAACATCAGGATAAAAACGGCCAATGTGTAAATGGCCATGTCTCCCTTGAATTCGTCAACCGCGGCTAAACCGTGACTTGCATTGGAGTGCGAAAGATCCGCTCCGTGCCCATGTCCGCCACCGTGGCTATCTCCATGTCCATCGTCATGACTGTGGTCTCCCTCATGCTCGTGTCCATCAGCGTGCCCATGATCATCGTCATGACCGTCTTTGTGACCTTCTTCATGGCCCTCGTCACTATCGCTATCGGCAACCGATTCGACAGCCGATTCTGAGTCGCCATCGGCAGCCATCAGTGGCAGGGATGCTGTTCCAAAGAACAGTAGTAGAGCGAAGCTCCATCGAATCCAGCTTTCTTGCATAATCTTGTTCACGTGATAACCTCGAATTTCGTGAATCTCGTCTGAGTTTTAGGTGATTGTGTTTTGTTTAAGTTGATTCTGTTTAGTGGTGGTGCATTGCCGCACCGATAAAAAGTGCGCTCAGCAATGTAAAAACGTACGCCTGTAGGAAGGCAACAAACAATTCCAGCAAACCAATACAGGTCGCACCAAGAACGGCTACCGGAGCAACCCCCCAATAGTAGTCTGCACTGGCAACAGCGACAGCCATTCCCATGATCGAAAGTAATACCATGTGTCCGGCAACCATGTTGGCCAGCAATCGAATGGCAAGCACGGTGTGTTTGATAAACAGCCCCATCACTTCAATCACCCACAGCATTGGCTTGATGATAATTCCAATGGCAATATGTAGATCCATCGAAGGAAGCTGAGCCAGCCAGAAGCCAACCGGGCCGTGCATGATCGATCCGGATATCAGTGAAGTCAAAAACGTAGCAGCGGCTAGTCCGGCTGTCACGCCAAAGACGCCTGTTGGTGACCCAATGAACGGTATCAGACCAAACAGATTACAGGTCAGAATGAAGAAGAAGATGGTCCATAACACCGGAGTAATCTTGTCAGCTTTGACAAAGGTGTCCGGAGCGTCCGCATCCTGACTGTGGCTGTCATGCCCGTCATGTTCAGCATGGTCGTCGTGATCATCGTGTCCGTGATGGAAATCGGCATCTGTTCCAATCGAAGGCCGGGCGATTTCATCTCGTACAAAGAGTAGAAACGTTTCCAGCAGATTCGCGAGTTTTCCTTTGGCAGGTTTGCCACCGGCAATCGCTTTACCAAAGCGAGAAAAGGCGAAGACGATCAGGCAGGCGACGAAAACTTCAACAAGCATGAATTTGGAAATACAGAAACCTGATTCCGCTTCATGTAGATTCCGTAATTCCCCAAACGGTTGGGGAATAAGTACTTTCCCGCTGAGGTGATGATTGTATTCTGCGAGTAAGCCATCCTTGTTCCAGGACTCAGCAACTTCACCGTCGAGCCAGGCTGTATCGGTTAAGACTGCGGTTTGAGCGTCATCCCGATCTTTTTGTGGAATGACTTGACCGTGCGCTTCTTCCAGAAACACGTCATAGGGAGCATGATGGTTCCCGGGTGACCAGTCGTGCCATTCGGCTACGGAATCTTCGGCCGTTTTAAACTCTTTACCGTCGGTATCTTCTATAGGAACCGGATGTTGTTCGGCTAAAACTTCCGCTTCCCGGTGCTGAATCGTCGGGTCATGTTTTAACCAGACCGTTGGAAATTCCGATGGCTTGGTGTAACTATAGCGGTACGCAAACTTAGGAACCTCGAAGAAGTATGCATCTTTAATATGGAGTAGAGGGTCGGCCATTTAGATGTCTGTCTTTGTATTCTGGGTACTGAATTGTGACTTGATCAAATTCACACTCAGTAGGGTGTCTACGATTAATGCCAAAAGGAAAAATCCTAATGTGAAATACAAAATGTGTGCATTTCGCAATTGTTCACTCTGCTGAGAACACAAAAATGCTCCAGCGAGCGGAATAAACATCCGGAATAACATTCCTGCAAGTACACCGTTTACACCATGCTCCGGCCCGCGGAGAAACATAGGTGGTATCAGCCCCAGGACAGATCCCAACCAACAAAGAAATACTGCAATTCCAGCAGCTTTCATTTCATTGTCAGTAAAGTCACTGTATCCGTACCAAGTCACTGCAGCAAATGCTAAACCAAGAACAACTGAGATTATCACCAAGGGCTTCCATTGAAACCGAAGAGGATTTAATTCAGTCTTGTCCACTCGATTCAAGTCGGTTGAATTGTCATCGCTCATCATTCGAGCTCCTTCAATTTTCCGACTTGTCGGACTGTTCATGGGTTGCTGAATTGGCAATTCTAATCAACTGCCATAAGCCCAGGGGAGGGCCAATAATCCAGCCAGTTACCATCATAAACGATGTCTCATAATAAGTGTCGAGATAACGCCCTCCCATTCCGGGAAGGATCATGATCACAACACAGGTTAACACCTGAGACATCACGCCATAAGCTTCAGACATTGCCGATCGCTTAGGACGCTTGGGATATTCTGGTTTTTCAAAGTGAGGTGCTTCGACCATCGCTTTCACTTGATGGAAGTAAGTAATACCTCATCATATATATAAAAGGTATCACCGGTTAACCACTCGATACTATTTTACTTAGCCGCAGTATCCGGATACCGCATCAAAGTGTCACAGTTTCACTGGTTTAACAAATTCAACATCACTTAAAGCCGCTCAATTTATACTCCAAAGAGCGTATGGTCAACTAACCCGACCCCTATATGACGATGTTTTTGCCGTTTTGTCGTAGTGTTTTTGACTTCCACTCCAATTTTCCGAAGTTCCTTGTGCCGCCGCAGTCCAGTCGATGAACTGTAACCTCATAGTTACTCTCTATGGAGCCTCCGTGTTTTAACCTAAAGGGAGTTTGCGATCTGGTTCGATCGAAGATAACTCCCAATTAACTGCTTCTTTTGAACCCTCTGGTGGGGGGTCTGCATATTGTCAATTTTTAAGTCTTTAACTACAGTCAAATGTACTTGCTTAAGACGACGGTTTGGATCACTTGAACTAATTCGATCTCTAATGCAAGCGTCGGCCTTAAAACTCCGGACTCGATAGGGCAGCGGTCATCAAACCTGCTGGTACTTTTGACGACAAATGTTCGAGGTTATGCAACTCTCAAGGATGGTCTGCAGTTGCATTGAAAAGACTTCGCCGTGATTTTCGTATGACAATGGAAGAGGTTTGTCAGGCGAGAGACACTGCGGCAACAATGGAAATGCCTGGCAGCCACTGTCCAGCACTGGATTTCCAAAACCCACCTGTGACTCAAAAAGACGATTTGTCTTTTTCCCGCCTCCGGAATCCTACACTCCGGAACAGAAAACTACCCGAAAGGAGAACTGGCTTTGATTTCCAAAGTTGATTTGAAATCTCAGACCGTTAAGGAACTTGGCAAACGTGCTCGCGACCTGGGCATTACCGGCTATGCATCCATGCGAAAAGATGAATTGGTAAAAGCTCTGTCTAACAAATTGCGAGCTGTAAAAGCTGCTAAGACTCGAGCCAAGAAAAAGAAAGCGGAAGCTGGTTCTAAGTCCAAGCCCCGTAAACGTGCGACACGTCGAAGAAAACGTGCCGAGATGCCAGAAGTCAAACTGAAAACAAATCTGTTGAAGCTCGAAATGAGCGATTCAGAAAAACAAAAGCTGAAAGACCTGTCATTGGGAAGCAATTTTGGCTCTTCCAATGGACGTGCGGTTCACCGCGACAAAATTACAGTGCTTGTCAGAGACTCGTTCTGGCTGCAAGCTTGCTGGGAAATCAAACGCAAGAGTGTAGTCCGAGCTCAGGCCGCCATGATGGAACACTGGCACACAGCACGTCCGGTCATCCGACTTTATGAAGTCGAAGATGCTTCCACGACAACCAATAGCGCCCGTGTCGTTCGTGATATCGAAGTGCACGGTGGCGTTACAACCTGGTACATCAATGTAACCAATCCTCCGGGTCAATACCGAGTCGAACTGGGTTATTTGGCAGCCAGCGGAGAATTCCATTGTCTGTGCCGTAGCAATATTGTGACGACTCCCGTTCCCGGCTCCAGTGAATCGGTTGATACTCACTGGGATGATATCGCAGACAACTACGAACGTATTTACGTTCAAAGTGGTGGCCGCAAAAGCGGTGCTGGCAGCAGCGACCTGAAAGACCTGTTTGAACAGCGACTTAATCGCCCGATTGGTGAATCCGTCGTTTCTCGCTTTGGCTTCAAAGCACCAGGTGAACAGGAAGCCGACTTCCAGTTTGCTGTGGATGCTGAATTGATCGTGTTTGGTAATGCCGACCCAAGCTCTTCGGTTGTAATTTCCGGAGAACCCGTGAAACTGAGTTCCGACGGTAGCTTTACAGTCCGAATGGATCTGCCCGATCGCCGGATGGTACTTCCCTGTGTTGCGACTACGGCTGATGGCCGTCGACAAAAGACGGTGGTTGTTGCCATAGAGCGTAATACCAAAGTGATGGAACCGGTTACCCTCGAAGACGAAATGTAAGCACCCGATTATTCGGGTATTGCATGGTAATTGCATACGCGGGCCGGGAGTGCTAAATTGCTATTAGCCTCTTCCATGTTTGTGCGTATGTGCAGATTTTTTGGGGAGCCGATAAGAGGTCCGTTGGGAGCTGATTTTTGGCTGCGGCCACGGGTCATGCCATGTCTTAGTTGCTTTGAAACTGATTCTTGTGGATCACTCGTCCCGCTGTCCAGGTTCCCACCTTTATGGTTACACGGGCTCTCACAAAACTCGCTACCACGGCATTGCGGCGGAGGCTATTTCATTCGATGGCTGTCGAATCGAACAAGAACGAACAAAGCACTCTCGAGATGATCGAGAGTGTTGTTTCGTTTATCTCGCAATTTCCTTCCTGCGTGGTCGCCATGTCGGCTGGCGTCGACAGCGGCGTGGTTGCAAAAGCTGCTTCTCTGGCCTTAGGAGATTCCGCATTGGCTGTGACGGCTGATAGCCCGAGTCTCGCCTCAGGTGAATTACAGCAGGCCCGGCAGCTTGCCAAGCTGATCGGGATTCGCCATCAAGTGGTTCAGACTCAGGAAATCGAAAACCCTAACTATGTTAGTAATCAGGGAGATCGCTGCTACCACTGCAAGTCCGAACTTTATCAACAGCTTGATTTGCTGACCGGATACAGCAGTGATGAAGTGTTACTCAACGGAACCAACACCGAAGATTTGGGTGACTACCGCCCGGGGTTAATCGCAGCCGAAGAAAACAAGGTTCGCTCGCCTTTAGCCGAGTGTGGAATTGATAAAGCCGGAGTGCGGGCCATGGCATTGCATTGGAATCTTCCTATCTGGGATAAGCCTGCCAGCCCATGTTTATCCAGCCGTATCGCATATGGCGAGGAAGTTACTGCGGAACGATTGCAGAGAATCGATCAGGCCGAACAATTCCTTAAAGAGCAGGGGATTAGTCCCGTACGTGTGCGTTTTCATCGAGGTGACTTAGCCAGAATTGAAGTGCCAGTGGAGTTCGTTGAAAAGCTTGCAGCCAACCCTCTACGAGCTGAAATCGAACAATTCTTTCGATCGATAGGATTTCAGTTCATCGCGTTGGATCTGGCCGGGTTTCAATCCGGAAACCTCAACAAACTTCTGCAGATTGAACTGCCGGAGCCAGCCTGAATTACTCGCCATCTAGTAGCTACGGCGATTCGTTCGGAGTATTCGTATCGCTCGGTTTGTCTTCTCCCGGTGTTTCGGACTCGTCCTCATTCTGTTCCCGGATCAACTTTCGCATTTCTTCAAATCGCGTGAGGATCTCATTCTGAATATCCGAGCCAGCTTCCCGAAAGCTTGGGAGTTCAGAAAAGGACTTGGAAAGTTCTGAAAGCTGTCGATAAAGTGCCGAGGTGATCACTGACTCGTTTTCAGAACTCCCGCCGTCGGCTGAATCAGGAGGTGTCGACTGTCTTGTCGCATCGGCTTGAAACTGCTCAACAATATCCCGCAGCTCAGTATCGAGTCGATCCATGATTTCGGATTGAATATCGTCGTTAAGTAGAGGAAGCACTTCACCCAGTTCGATTAATCGATCAGCCATCCTGGCCACCCCATTGGTGCGGTTATAAACATTGGCTAATCCGGCGATCCCATACGCTCGGAAATGTCGTTCTTCGGGAGCCAGATAATAGAGTTCCATGTAGTAGGCTTCTGCAGCCGGGTAATTTGCAGCCTCCAAATGCAAATCAGCAATGCGTTGATGACTGAGTGTTACATAGTGGTAGTTTTGTGGATTCTCTTCAATCGGAAAGTACTCTTCAACACTCAGATAGGCTTCTTCGGAATTGACAACGGAGGCATACAGGTATTGTGCTTCGACGGTATCACGCTTTTCAATCTTGATGATTTCAACCACTTCGTCCGGCGTTTCAAGAGCTTCTTCAGAATAGGGTAGGCTGCCCAATAAAACGCCCGTAGCAAACAGCAGGACTGTCGCCGCGATCCATAATTTCCCGTTGGTTGAACCTAAAATCTGTTGCCCCTGAGTTTTCATGAGGGCATCTAATTGTTGTGTGGCTTCGATACGAGCATCGGCCAGTGCCACTTCGTCACAGTCAATGTGATCTAAATCATCGGGCCAGGTGTCCTCGCCGATCGAGACGGGGATCGAGCGGAGTTGTTTTTGCAGGTCGTCGGCCCTTTGAAAGCGATTGTCCGGTTGCTTTTCCAGCATCTTCATGACAACGGCTGCCAGGTCAACAGGGATTCCTGACCGGACTTCAGAGACCGGTTCGGGCTCTCGCTTTAAATGCTGAACAGCAACACTGAGAGCAGTCTCGCCTTCAAAAGGAGGGCGACCGGTCAGCATGTGATAGCTGGTCACTCCCAGTGAATAAATGTCGCTGCGCGGATCGACACTTCCGCCTTCGGCCTGTTCCGGACTCATATACAAAGGCGTACCCATCGTAATGCCCACCTGAGTGGTATCGACATGATGTTCACCGCTGGTCACACGCGCCAATCCAAAATCGGCAACTTTGACCTCGCCACTGGTCGACAACATGATATTTTCAGGTTTGATATCTCGATGCGTGATGCCCTGATCGCTTGCTCGATGCAATGCTGCAGCAACCTGTTTAAGAATCACAATCGAAAGTGGTACTGAGACCGAGCTATGACGGCGAATGTATTGAGCCAGATTCTGTCCTGGTACATACTCCTGCACGATGTAATGAATGCCTTTGATTTCGCCAACTTCGTATATTTGCACAATGTTGGCATGCACTAGCGAGGCTGCCGCCTGAGCTTCTTTATGAAAGCGGCGAACATAAACGGCATCTTTGGCCAGTTCTGGCTTGAGGACCTTAAATGCAACACGACGCTTTAACGACTGTTGCTCGGCAAGATACACGACACTCATGCCACCACGACCAAGCCTGCGCAGTATTTGATAATCTCCAAGGGATTGCCCTACGAGAGAGGTGTCTTGCGGCGAGTTGGACTGCGTTGACATTCAGTGAGTTTCAAAGGTGAAGTGAAAAGCCGGAGACTAAGATTATATAACAATCCCTACGAAATTCCCTGCAAATCCGGTCGGCTACAACGTCTGTAAATACTGAATTAAATCCCGGGATTCTTCTGCCGAAAGCCGAGGTATATTGAGCCGTCCCGTATGAGGGTGGTTGAATTTCAGCAAAACCTCCTCCAGACTGCGGGCGCGGTTGTCGTGAAAAAACTGATCACGCTGACTGATTCCTAACAGTGACGGTGGATTGAATTCGGTGATGCCATATTCGTCATGAATTCCCACATCGTATTTTCCGGCACTGGTGAACGTCGGGGGCTGATGACATTCGTGGCAACTGCGTGATTCAAAAAGTTCTTTTCCTCGTGAGACACTTGCGCTGGACTCGAATTTTCTTGCGACTGCCAGCGGGACGGCAGGCTGCAGAGTTTCCAGATAGGCTACCAAAGCTTGTTCCGTGTTCTCGTTGGCTAGCTTGCTGTTACCACCCTGCATCGTGACATGAATGGACTTGTTAATCTGATTTTTCAAATCAGGCTTGTTTCCCGTCCATGCCCACGGACCGGTCTGCCGAGTGCCCAGCAGCGTTAAGACGCGTTTCGGTGAATCAATCTGAAAGTCACTCATATTCTCATTCAGAAATCCGTTGGTATGGCCGTCGGGGTGACAACTATGACAGCTGTACCAGCCATCAAGTGACAACCGGGAATTAAAAAAGAAAGCATGACCCTGATCGGCAGTTGTTTCAGGTCTCATTGCTCCCAGTGAAATGGTGTCAACGATTCTATTCTTGCTTCGATCAAACACGGAAATTGAATCGTCAAAGTAATTGGCAATGTAGATGCGTGAGTGATCTTCAGAGGCTGCCAACGCAATGGGACGTCGGCCTGTTTCGTGACGTTCTAAAGAATGAAATAGATTTGCTTCGTGCCCCAACTGACTGGTTCCGGAAAAACAGATGAAGATCTCTTTGTCCCTGGTGATCAGTATTTCGCTTGGATCTCCGGCTGCATTGCCCGGCTCGCCCAGCGGATACTGAAGCCAGTGAGCGATCTTCACAATCTGTTGGGGTGGCGCGGCGGCGTCAACCGAGAAAAGATCTTTAAGCGGAATCGCGCGGACCAGATTCTCAAGGACTGTTCCCCAGAAAACGCGTTGACGCTCGGTCGCGGCTAAATCATTTAACAATTGATGCGTCAGCATCAGATGTTTTCCGTCCGGACTCAATGCCATGCCGCGGATGTTATGAACGCCCAATTGATAAATTCTCAATAACTGTCGTGTACGCAGGTCGATCAGTGCCAGATATCCCCCATGATGATCCGCGACCACCAAATGCAAGTTGTCAGGAGCGATCCATTGGATTCCGGGGTTGAAAGGTAAATCGATCGTCGCCGCCAGAACCGGGAAGACAGCCGGGTTCGTAACGCGAAGATCAAACAGCTGAACCTGTCTCGCCCACAAACAGCTGACACTCGCCAGCTTTCCCCGCTGGTCTACGACCACATCGATCGGTGTATGAGCAGTTTCTGCAGGTTTGAAACTGGAGACATGTCCCTGAACAACAGTGCAGGGTATGAGCCTATGCTCTGCTTCATCCACCGCTAACAGGATATTGGTATTTTTTACCGCGGCCAGACTGCGAATACGGCTGCCCAGTTTTGTTTCGGACAAAAACGTATGGCGTGTGGTGTCGATGACAGAAACAGACCCTTCCAGATGATTCGCTGCGATGATCCAACGGGCATGCCGTACTAAGTCAACGGGTCGACGGAGCGTCTTATCGTCTTCCGGAATCGGTGGTTCCGCGGCCGTTAGCATGGCCTGTAGTAGTACGGCCGTTAGTATTCCAGCAAGCCGCGAACGGAATGGTTTCGTAACAACCCGCAGCATTTAATTTCCGGCATTCATATCATCGAGCATGCGTTGAACAGCGTCCTCGAGTTTTTGAGTTAATTCGGTGGCAATACCACGTTTGCGTTCCGAGGGAATCACGATGGGGTCGCCAAATCGAATTTGAGCGACTCGTTCGCCCCGCGGAATGGCACTTTCGATGCCTAACAAATCTTCTTCCATCTTGTCGAGTGTCTCAGCGATTCGCTCGACACTCGGATTCTCGGCAACATAGTTTCCGGGGTAGCTAAAGAGCTGAACCACTAACATGTACTCAGCCAAATTCCTTCGAATTTCTTCGTCTAACTCGGCGTTATCAGGTGACACTTCTTCCATTAATCCGATCGTCCGCCGTCTTAATTCTTTGACGCGTTCTGGAATGGTCTTCCCGACTTTGGCGACTTCGTATTTCTCTTCATGTCGCCGAAGAATCGTGTCGGCCAGGAACTGAGTGCGTTCCGTTAAGGCACCTTCACGGACTTGTCCCAGATACTCAAGTTCCTTGAGTGCCATCACGGCACCACCTAATCGGTAAATCCGATCGCTCAGCGAAAGTTCATTTTTCGAGTACCAGTGGATTGAGTGTTCCAGTTGTGTCATGAGTTCCAACAGTTCAGGTGTTGGGTCTTTGGTGTAGCGATATTTCATGGCACACGGAATGGCAACGATGGGGCGGTCACTTTTACGGGCCGCAAACACGCTCAATGCCGCAGCACCTTCCCGAAATGGAGTAATCCGATCGTTGCAGTGATAAACTTCTCCCTCGGGGAAGATCACGAGCGGATGTTTTTTGGTTTTGAGGATATCCTGAGCGATTTCCATCGCCTTGCGGTCCGTGCCTTCACGGTCAACGCTGAAAACCCCATGCTTTTGTAACACCCATTGGCCGAGCTTTCCCTGAACGTCGAAAATGTTCCAGGTTGCCATGAAATAAAATGGTAGATTGGCCAGATAAGAAACTTCATTCATCGCATACGGGTCGGCGTGCGTTGAATGGTTGGGAGTAATCAGAACGCCTTGATTGGCTGCTACCGCTTGCTGTACCACCTCGACATTTTCTATTGTGACGTCGACCAACTTGCAGGCCTGTCGGGCTTTCTTGCGACTCATGCCTTTCATCAACTTGACAATGAAAGGCGAGAGCTTGGGATCCCAACGCCGGGGTGGTGCGGTCATTTGATATGGATTCATCCGTCGTGTACTTTCCTCAGTCGTATTATTCCCCGGGCGCGTCAGCGTTCATTATAGAACATTCGGCAATTCACTTCCTCTCTGAGGGGACGCCGACGGAAGGCTAGTATTATGTTAGTGGGGTATTTTTCGGTAAAGCAGGTATTTCCAGGGGCAAATGATCAGAATGCTGATCGCATCAGTCATGACCCAGAACGTGGGCATGCCGCATTGCGTTGCCAGCAAAGTACCAATCGACCCGATCGAGAACAGACCGAGGATATGGAAGTGAATCAGGCGTTGATACTTGACCACATCAGTGGCTAAGACGAGCGCAAAAGCGCCGTAGAGTCCGCACAGAGCCGACGTGCTTCGAGCGAGATATACAGCGATCGGGTGCTCTGCAGGAAAGGACCCTAAGCCTAGTTGTTGATGGCACCAGTCCATCCACTCGACAGGCATGACAAACGGTACGAATGCGACAATACAAATAAATCCAAAAAACCGCATTAGCAGTTGTAACTGCTTGATAGCCGTATGGGATGAGCAAGCGTTGGGTTGAGAATCTGTCGACATCTTTTGTTAGTGACCACAACGATTGGCGGTTAGTATCCTTATATAGTAATTGCATCCAATCCAGTTATAAAGGGAATCCTCTGTTGTGACGGATTCAGCGAGAACTCCATCAAGGTCGTATTATCGGTTTACGGTAGGCAGCTTTGTAATTTCGGCTTTCCTGCATGTGTTTGCCGTCGTGGCTGCTCTGGGTGTGATGCAGCCCGGACTCGATATGGATAAATCCGTATTGGAACGAGCAACGTACGTTGCTGAAAACGTCGGG
>DEAW01000052.1 GCA_002348315.1 Planctomycetaceae bacterium UBA2972
CGGGCGACAGGCATGCTTTGTGCTACCAGCACCTCGGATTTCTGACCCAATGCCAGGTAAGCCGGAACGGGTTTGGACTGTGACTGGTTGATGGTGACAGAATAATTTCCGGCCACACTGAGGTAATCCAGATGCGTCTGATAGCTCCACCCGGTCTCCGGATGATGGCCCTCTGGTCGTAAGTCGCATACCGGTTCAAGCACAAATCGTCGCAGGACCATCCGCGGATGAGGTAAAGTGAGCGACGGCGAACTGACCACTAAATCATCTACGGTGAGCAGGTCGATATCGATAGTCCGGGCATCCCAGCGTGTGTGCCGTTGGCGTCCAAGCTCAGCTTCGATTCGCTGGATGGTTTCCAATAACTGTTCGGCCGTCAGCGTGGTCTCAACTTCCACGGCGGCGTTCATAAATTCATGTTGGCCTGTCGGTCCGCCCACGGGCTGAGACTTACGAAACAGGCTGGTCTGCAACAATTTAATTTGTTCCGCAGTGTCGATTTTTTTAATCGCAGCGACGAGATTTTTTTGGGGATTCCCGAGATTGGACCCAAGCGAAAGCAAACTTTTTTTTGTTTCTGCCATGACTGACGACGTAGGTTTGTTGGAAAAAGGACGAACAGGACCTAAGCGATTTTAATATTTTTCCGGTTCTGAGCTGAACAAGATAACGACTTAGCGCATAAAAAATGGCGGGAGAAGAAATCCGGTTTCCATCTCTCCGCCGTTGGCTGTTCCGCGCGATCCCTGCGCGGCGATGCCAAAAGAAAGCATTAGGGAGGACCTCCGAGCCACGGCATATGCCGTCGACTGTCGCTCCGATCAGTCGTCGCTCCCCAAGGCTTTGCTGTACGTATACGCACACATATCCATTTTTAAGGAAAGTCGTTTGGACCAGAGTCCTTCGCCGAGCCTCACAGAGAACTCGCTTTTATTTGGCTTTGGAAAAAGAGAAAATCCAGCGCGCACCGGGGGCGCAGAATGGGTACTCTTTTTTCAAAGAAAAATAGTTAACAACCAGGTCGGCTTGAAGTTGATAAGGATCAGCCAGCCCTTGTTGTTAATAAGCAAAGATCGGATCGAACTTTGCGAAGAACCGAAGTTGGCTTCAAACAACAGGAGCCATTTTTACGATTGTGAAGAAAATGTCAAGCAAGCAACATTAGATTTTCCGAGGTTTCTTTTTTGTAGTTTTTTTGACTCGATTTCCTCCGGTCCGTTGACACTGCAAATCAAAATTCGTATGGCCGATACCTTTCAACCTGTGGTACTCTTGGCGGATTATCACGACTCAATATGAGCTAATTATTCATCCTTTTCCGCGCGATGTCGCGGTCAATACGAAAGCCTCCATGCGTCCTTCTTTTCAAAGTGACTTCCTGACAGACGACGAAAAAAATCAAGTGGCAGACGCATTGGCAGCAGTGAGTTCACCTGCCGACACGGACGCAATTTCGATGCACTATGACCGGCTTGTCGAGTTACTTGGCAGTGAGCTGAGTGCTCGTGCGGGAATTTATGTGATGCCAGCTGACTTTCGATTGTCAGTTGTGATTCCAATTTTTAATGAAGTGCGAACGCTCGAAGAAGTGATTGCCAAGGTCCGGTCGATCGGACTCAATCTGGAGATGGTTCTTGTCGATGATGGCAGTTCCGATGGGACTCGGGAATTACTCGAAGGCATGGACGATGCCGAAGATTTAAAGATCGTCTTTCATTCACAGAACCGAGGCAAGGGTGCTGCTGTCCGCACTGGCTTTCAGGAAGCGACTGGGGATGTGATTGTGATTCAGGATGCAGACCTGGAATATGACCCGCATGAGTTCCGCTATCTTCTGCAGCCGATTGTTGAGGATCGCGCTGACATCGTTTACGGGTCGCGTTTTCAAATTAAAGAAAAGGCAGACTCACCTGTCTGGCACATGGCGGTGAACGGGTTGATTACCTGGCTTTGTAATTTAGTAACGCGATTAAAGTTCACGGATGTGGAGACGTGCTATAAGTTGTTCCGCCGACCATTGATTCAGGAGATCGCACCAGGCATGAAAGAGAATCGATTCGGCATTGAAATCGAGATGACCGCAAAGCTGGCTAGGCGGTCGAAACAGAACGGCACTAGATTCTTTGAACGGCCGATTAGTTACCAACGCCGGTCTTATTCGGAAGGAAAAAAGATCGGCTGGAAAGATGGTGTTAGCGCCCTGCGTTGTATTTTTCGATATGGCTTGTTTGGTTAACTAGCTGATCCCTGCCAAGGTGTGGAAACCGAGTATGGTCGAAAGTTCTCAAGACAATTCTGAACCAACGGACTCAGCGACTCCCGGCCTGGTGCGGCAGGAGACGCGTAAAGTTTTGGTTTTACAAGTGCTACGCCAGGTGGTAGCAGTTGCCGGAGCAGCGACGCTCTATCGCCTATTGGGCCCCGAATCGTTTGGCCTCTACGGGATGGTGATTCCACTGCTGATGCTACCTCGAATGGCTGCCACGCTGGGACTCTCAACAGCCACAGTCCAGTCCGAACAGCTGTCAGTCAGCCAGCGATCTGCGATGTTTTATATTACCTTGGCGCTCGGCCTGCTGGCGGCGTTGATGACCGGAGCGTTGGGACATGTATTTGGTAGAATCTATGAAGTTCCTGCATTGGTTTGGATCAGTTGGATATTTGCCGGAACGACACTGGTCGATTCACTGGGGCTGACGCATCTGGCAGGAATCCAGCGTCAGCTGCGGTTAGGTCGAGTGGCAGCCATTCGGCTAGTTAGTCAACTGGTTGCAGTGGTCGCAGCGATTATGGTGGCACGACGGTCTGAATTTGGAGTCGCAGAAACTGGGATTGTGGCATTGATCACACTGGAATATTGCCAGTTAACAGTGAATACGCTGGGCTATTGGATCAGTGGCAGCTGGTGCCCCGGACGTTTGGTGAAAGCTGAATTGAAGCAATTGCTTGCCTTTGGCGGGAATTACTCGCTAAGCAGTCTTGTCTTTTATACCGGTCAGAACCTGGACAAAGTACTGCTGGCTCTGGTGCTTGGTTCGACCCAAACTGGCCAGCGGTTATTGGGTATGTACACGGCGATGTATAACCTCATGATGAAACCGGTTTATTTTGTAACCGATCCAGTCACTAGCGTGATGCTACCGTCGCTTTCACGAGCTCGAAAGAATCCCCCGGATTATCATCGCATTGCTCGGGATTTTTATCGTTTTACCGCCATCCTGTTAATTCCGGCCGGAGTTGGACTGGCAGTGGTGAGTCATGATGTTGCCTTACTCATCAGTGGTCCTCATTGGGATGAGGCAGCCTCGATGCTGCTGGCACTGGCACCCGCGATTTGTGTTCATGGAATGATTAATATTTCAGGTAGCTTACTTGCATCGGTGGGCCAGACAGGCAGATTGCTGGCGGCGGCATTGATTCTTTTGCTGGTTCAAATTCAAGGGTATGCCGCGGCGTATTGGTTCTCAACTCAGTTTGATTTGGGAGCCGGGATAACCCAGCACCACGCGTTTTGTGTGACCGTCGGTGCGGCGTATTCATTCGTTCTGTTTCTGGTGGCTCCACACTACCTGACATTTTGTTTCTCTCGGGTGGGCTTGTCGGTTGGACCTCTGTTAATTGAATTTGCTCAGATTCTGGGCAGAGCGATGCTGATGGGAGTCACTGTCTGGTTTGTGCAGGATTTACTGCTCGCCAATGACATCGCCTTAATTCTCCGGCTACCGTTGGCTATTCTCGTCGGTGTCGCAGCGTACTGCTTATTGATGTGGAGTCGGATCACTGAGTCGGTCATACCATTTTTGATGTCACGGCAGTCGGAAAGGTCATCATGAACGGAGATCGCTCAAAGAACCTGATTTGCCTTATGGCCATGATGAGCGTTTTTGCCTTAGCGATTCTAGTAGATCGTTTTGTCGCACAAGCCAGCTGGCGATACGTCGCTTACGGACTATCAGCTTGTGCCTGTCTCAGCTTGTCCGTGCTCATGAAAAAACCACTATCCGATCGTCCCGGCAGTCAGGTACTTGATCAGTTAGGTGATCAGGCAGACCCACTGTTGGCGTGGGAGTCCGAGCTGGATAATCAACGCGCCGCGATGGAAGTTCTAGCCAGACAGCTGGACCAACGGCATGCACAACTTTCTCAAAAGCTGATCGCGTTTCATGAATGGTCTGAGTTTCCCGTGCCGATTGATTTGGATGATGGTGTCGCAGCGGCGGTGGCTCGGGGTGAGTTACCTTCGGATGCGTCACTGGAGGCGTTTGTTGCAAAGGATCGCCAGACGATCGAACTGCTGGAGTCGGAAGCAAAACGGATCTTTGAAAATATTCTGCAAAACAAATACACGGTGGACGGAGTCCTGCAAACGCGGATGTTGCGTCAGGAAGCGTTGGGGATTGCCGAGTCGGTGGCCAGGATTTACCAGCCGGATGCTCAACTGCCGCTGATGGAGACAAGTGCTGAACAGATTATGTTTGCTGCCAGTCGAGTCTGCCTGCAGACATTGGTCGTGATGGATGAGTTGCCGCTGAATGTAAAGCAGATGAATATTCAGAGCCTTTATGGCTATATCTCCAAGGCCGTTAAGGCGTATGGGGTTTACAAAAAGGCCAAGCCATTGCTCGATTATGCCAGCGGAGCGGTTTATGCAGGCCGTTTTGCTTTAGGAGCCAACCCGGTGGCAACCGGAGCGATGTGGTTGTTACAAAATGTTGGCAAAAAAGCGGCCTCTAATGTGGCGGGCAGGTACTTCAACGAACAGGCGATGGGCTTATTAAGTAACGTGATTCATGCCATCGGTTTTGAAGCGGCTCAAATCTACGGTGGTGATTTTAGACACCGTGATTCCAACTGGATTTATGGTGTTGAACTGGTCGA
>DEAW01000196.1:0-4145 GCA_002348315.1 Planctomycetaceae bacterium UBA2972
TAAGCCACCGGGAATGGTGCTGATTACCTACTCACGCAGGAAAACCAAGTAACTGCAACCTCCGTAATCTCACTGATGTGTCAGTATTCTCCGGGAACTTCTGGTTGCGTCAATGTATCCAAGATGATCGATACGAATCGTTTGAATGTTAAGACATTACGATTTTTCCGCGTTAGTTTTAATTTCTGTGTCCCGTTTTGACTCTGTTTTTGTTTGAATTACGAAAAAAAGGTTATTTTGGTCGAAAGGGATGAAGTGGTTATGTGCCTTTTGTTTCCATTGAAAATGGTTCCTAGAATTGACTTAGGATTTCATCGGTACGTATCATAGTAGAAGGAGAATAGTCCTCGCATGGGGGCTGACAACAGCTAATTCAAAGGGGAATACTGTGCTGTTCAAAAAGACTTGGTTTGTCCTGCTTGCCGTCGTTTCGCTGTCTTCACTTTCGGCTTCGGCTCAACAGCCTTCACCGTACACGGAATTACCAATTGCAGCAGCGTTTGATCTGGAGGCTCATCAAGCCCCGGAATCACGTGCGCAGTTGAATCAGGTTAAACAAAACATCAATCAGACCCGGGCTCAGCTCGCCGTGATTTTGCGTGGAGAAGCTGCCTTAGGTGCTAACTTTACCCTGGCCGAGGGATCTCCGAATCCCATCCAAATGACCAATCAGGGACTCCTCAAGGGGTGGTATGAAAACTATGTGTTTGCACAGTTTACGCATGCCAGGTCGATGGGAGAGCTCGCCACACAGCGTTTGACTTTTGTTAACGAGCTCAACACACGCTGCCCAAATGATGGTGTTTATCAGCACATTGTTAACAATATTGTGCTTCCCCAGATGCAGACATTCATCACTGGAAATTTCCACCCTGCTGTTCAGTACAATGCCATGCTGATCGTTGGCCAGGTCAATCAACAGTCCAATTACAATCCGGATCAGACACGAAGAGTTCCAGTCCCTTCAACAGCAGCTTTGGGATTCTTAGTCAACAATATACAGGGTGGAGCCAGCAACGATGCGTTGTTATTGGCCAGCTGGGTCGGTGTACTAAGGCATGTCAGCCTCAATCGAGTGACTCAGCATATCCCGGGAAACCAACAGGTTGCCATCGCAACGTTGGCTCTGAACTTATTGAATCAGGATGCGACGACGGCGGGACGAAGTTTGTCGGGACATACCTGGTTACAACGTCGAGCGTTGGAAGTACTGTCTGCAATCGGGCGGGACAATGGTCAGATTTTGACTCGAATCATTGAGTTAGTAAACGATGACACAGCGCCGATGCCTTTACGCTTGTCGGCTGCAAAAGCTCTGCATTTCTTCTATTATGACGGGCAAACTAAAGTGGTCGTGGCTGAGACGTCCAAAGCCTTGGGATTGTTGACGATTCAAATCTGCCGTAATGAATTGGCTCGTGTCGAACAGGAAAAAGAGCTTGAAGCAGCTCAGGCTGCAGGTGGCGTAGGAGACGCTGGTGCTGGCATGATGGGTGGCATGGGCGGTATGGAAGGCGGCATGGGTGGCGCGATGGGCGGCATGGATGGCGCGATGGGCGGCATGGGCGGCATGGGTGGTATGGAAGGTGGCATGGGAGGAGCTATGGGCGGTGACGTCTTTGGTGGTGGTGCTTCCGTGTTAAGTAAAGAAGATAAACGCCGGGTAGATTACTCCCGGAGAATTCTCGCTTACCAGCTTTATCATGTTGTGATGGCGATTGGAAAAGAAGGGCGGCAAGCAGGACCCAATACGATTCCATCGACGGGGATGGTGTTGGCTGTTACTCAGGACGCGGCAGGCCAAGCGGCACTGACGAAACTCCAGGAAAGTATGGACGCTTTGATCGGTACGATTCGAATACCTAGTGATGATAGTACCATTTCACCCGATGAACCGGTTGATGAACCAGATCGCGAAACGATGCTGGCAAATTTGGAAGATGAAGTTCGTAAACTCGAAAGCTTTTTACTACCTGCTGCATCCCCGGTCGAAATTGATAATCCCGCAGTCGCTCCGGATCAAACCGCCCCGGTTCAACCAGGAAGCTAACGAGAAAAGTGATACAGGTCTCGCACTAATGAATAAGACTCTCAGAACAGATTTGGCCATTGCATTGTTACTTGTTTGCCTGGGCGTTGCACTTCGCCTCGGATTACAGGACTATCCAAATGTATCACCTGTGGCAGCATTAGCGTTGTTTTCCGGTTATCTGTTTCGCGGACGTTTGACAGCAGTCGTGGTACCGCTGGGTATCCTGGCAGTCAGTGATTTGTACTTTGGCGGGTATGCTCCGATTATCATGGCAACGGTTTATGTCCTGCTTAGTGTTCCATTTCTGATGGGGAATTCGTTGAGACGCCTGCATGCTCAAAAGAATTCCAACGCCCGGGGCATTGGTTTGACAGGTCTGGCCGGATTCTGTTTTGCAGGTTTATTCTTTATCGGGACGAATCTGGCAGTTTGGAGTACTAGTTCTTATTACTCAAATGACTTCACCGGGTTATTGGAATGCTACACAGCCGCTCTACCCTTCTTTCGCCAAACCTTGATGGGTGATCTGATATTTATCACTTTGTTCTTTGGCAGTTACGCATTGTGTCGCAGTCTTCTGGCATCACGAGTGCGACGAGTTGTGACGCAGTAACCAAGCGTTACTTGAAGACTTCAAACTTCCAAACGATCTGATCGTTAGCATTGATCCTGAAGCCTCCGACTCCCACATTGGCTCGCTTTCCATTCACGTAAAACATCCAGTTCTTACCGTTCCCTTCATTTGGAATTTTGTCGATTTCATAAACAAAGGAAAGCGTTCCTGAGCCACGAGTTTTAAACGGGATGCGGTGAGCATGTTTTTGCATCGCCTTCATTACATCCAGTACAGTGGATTCCTCCGGCACGCTTATTGCAGAAAACTGCTTGCTAAACCCGCTACCATATTCAAACTGTAATAAGACCTTTACCTGACGAGTGTTTCCGGCCTGACAGAGTGTGGTTAGAAATACTAAGGTTAGGCATAGTGAGAAAAGTCGTCGCGGTCGCATTGTATTGTTTCCTCGAAGCCGGGGAATAAAGTCTCACGTACAATAAATGAAACGTGAAATCGGATATATCGTACGTCACAGTCAAGTTATAAGCACATTATAGAACGGTCATGATTAACGAAGCATGACCACCGACGAAGATTCATGAAATTCCTGGAAGTCCTTAGACAGTATTCTCAACGAACAAGCAGACAGCAGGCAATCCAGCGATTGTCCGCCAGTGATAGTGGTTGGGTGTCGTGGTCCCGTATTTGGCAGGATGTGCAGACGACAGTGACCGTCCTCAGGCAATTGGGAGTGCAGCAGGGAAACCGAGTCGGAATACTCGCGGGTAACAGCCTTGCCTGGATACTGGTAGATCTGGCCTGCCATCAACTTCATGCCGTCTCTGTACCTCTCAATACAGATTTAAGCCAGGCTCAGCTTGAACAGCAAATTCAACACGCCGGAATCAGCCTTTTGTTTATTTCCCCGAATGGTTTCCCCAAAGTATCTTCACTCAGTCAAATCCCGATTGTGACAACGGGGATGAGGCACGACGAGTATGATTTGTCAGGTTTGCTGATTCTTGGTGAGTTTGATGAATTTCTGGCAATGGCCCGTGGAGAGGAAATCGCGTTGCAGATTCCCGCTCCTTCACCTCACCGAATCGCCTCGATCGTTTACACGTCCGGGACGACAGGCGAGTCGAAAGGCGTCATGCTGACTGAGGATAACCTGGTGTTTAATGCGGAAATGGCATTGGCTCGTTACCAATTTGACGAAGAGACCCATCAGTTTAATTTCTTACCATTCTTTCATGCCTTTGGTAGAACCTGCGACCTCTATGTATGGCTCCTGGGTGGTCATAGGATTACCCTGGCATCTGATCGTCAACAGGCGGCAGTCGAGGTTGCCCAGGTTTCGCCCACTCACATCAACGGCGTTCCCTATTTCTTTGAAAAACTGAAAGCACTTTGTTTACCAGAGACGAATCTTCACGATGGTTTAGGATCCTCGCTAACGCAAATTAATTCCGGCGGGGCAGCACTCAATAGTGATACGTATGCCTTTTTCGAGGAGCAGAGTGTTGCTGTATTGGAAGGTTATGGATTAACAGAAAC
>DEAW01000196.1:4471-9239 GCA_002348315.1 Planctomycetaceae bacterium UBA2972
TCTCCTGTTGCTGCCTTGAATGGCAGAGATTTAACACGTGCAGGTTCCGTTGGTACAGCTATTGACCAAACAACGATGGTGATTAGTCAGCAGAACGAAGTCTTAATTCAAGGCCGCCATGTTTGTGCCGGATACTATCGTGATCAACAGGCAACGAATGAATTAATTCAGGATGGATGGTTGCAGACCGGTGATTTGGGATTTATTGACGAGGATGGATTTCTTTTCTTAACGGGTAGAAAAGGAGACTTGATCGTCACGTCGGGTGGCCATAATATTTGGCCTCATGTCATCGAGTCGTTGCTTGAAGAACATATTGGAATTGAACAAGCCATCGTTTTTGGTGACCGAAAGAAATATCTTGTGGCAATTCTATTCCCCAATTGGTCTTATTTTGCTGACAATGTAGACGTCTCCGGTACTTCGGATCATTGGAAGGACAGCCCCAACGTTGAACGATGGTTTCAGAATCTGGTGGATCGCATTCTTGAATCGCGAGCCGGATACGAACGGATTGGGAAGTTGGCGTTGCTGAGTCAGCCTCTGACAGCCGATAAAGAACAGCTGACGGTAAAGGGAACATTACGTCGCGTGGCAATCAAAGAACAATTTGCAGATATTCTCGATCGGCTCTATAGCAGTTAGGATGTAATGAAACAACGATTGGTCCTGTTAAGAATGATTCTATGTCAGATGCCGCTGTCATCATCGTCGCCGCTGGGAAGAGCTCGCGGTTCAACGATAAGAACTACAAAAAGCCGTTTGTATCGATTCGATCGCGGGCGTTGTGGTTGCATAGTGTTGACAGGTTTTTAAGTCGGGAAGATGTTAAGCAGGTGATCGTCGTTATTGCTGATGAGGATCAAACGGAATTTCACCAGAGATTTGGTGGTGAGACCGCCGTATTGGGGCTGGACGTTGTCGTCGGAGGTGACACACGAGCTGATTCTGTTTTGAACGGATTGCGAGCGGTACGTCATGAACTGGAATATGTTGCTGTGCATGATGCAGCCAGACCATGTATTGCCGAAACATGGCTGGATGAATTGTTTGTCAAAGCCAGACAGACCGGAGCAGCGATTCTGGCGACTCCGGTGGTTTCCACAGTGAAACGAGTGAGTAGTGGTCAGGTGGTCGAGACGGTACCTAGAGATGGATTGTGGGAGTCCCAAACTCCACAGATGTTTCAAAAACACAAATTGTTGCAAGCTTATGAAGAAGTTGACGATTACACATTAGCGACAGACGAGTCGCAGTTGATGGAATGGACGGGACAGCAGGTCTCTATTGTGGAGGCTTCGGCATTAAATCGAAAAGTAACCACTCAGGCTGATCTGCAATTTGTAGAGATGGCTTTGGATTTACTTCCTAAGCCCAAACTGGATGGACCGGCCCGTCCGTTTGAGGATGGGGATATCTGGAGATAGGAGACTCAATTGATGGCCAATGTATTTCTGGCAGTTGCTCGAGACGATGCGAAGGCTTTGTTCGCTGCACGTAATCCGGATGCCTTACGATCGTTCGTTTTGTCCTATGAACCTTCGGACGAGCAACGACTGGAAGTGAGTTCTGAATGGATGGAAGCGAATGATTACTTGCAGAGAATCGGGCAACAGAATGATCAGATTGCCATGCCCCTCACGATGGCCTTTAACGGGGGTCGGCCTTTGCTACAGGAAGGTTCACAGCAGGTGTATCTTGTACGTCCCGATATAGTGGGATATCTGGGGGCGATTCTATCCGACTTGAATCTCGAAGAGTTATCCGAAGATAGCCAATTAAAGACGGACATTATCAGATTACAGGAATTCTATATTCAGGCGGCTGAGAGTCGGCAATGTGTCATATTCACCATTGGAATTCTCTGAGATAATCAAATTCATCCAAACCCTAAAACTAAGAAACTGATTGTTCACAATGAATGACCTCTACGCAGATTTCACCGCTCGCGGCTTAATCCATCAGACGACCGACGAACTGGGCCCCTGGCTTATGGAAAAACCACGGACGATGTATATCGGTTTTGATCCCACTGCAGATAGCATGCATGTAGGGCATCTGATGCAGGTGATGACCCTGCGTCGATTCCAGCAGGCAGGGCACCGCCCGATTGCATTAGTCGGTGGCGCTACCGGGATGATTGGAGATCCCAGTGGAAAAAGTCAGGAGCGAAACCTGCTGACGGTGGAACAGTTACACGCCAATACCGAAGCTTTGAAACAGCAAATGCAGAGTTTCATTGATTTTGATGAAGCAGCAGGTGGTGCCGTATTGGCTAACAATCTGGACTGGATGCAGAAGTTTTCATTCCTCGAGTTTCTTCGTGATATTGGAAAAAACTTCCCAGTGAATGTGATGCTTGGCAAAGATTCCGTCAAGAGTCGGCTCGAAGGTGAAAGTGGTCTCAGCTACACCGAATTCAGCTATATGCTATTACAAGCTTATGACTTTGCCCATTTACACCAACAGTATGATTGCGAATTGCAAGTTGGTGGTAGTGATCAATGGGGTAATATTACCGCCGGGATTGATTTGGGGCGTCGCATGCATGGAGCGTCACTCTACGGGATGACCTGTCCACTGTTAACCAAGTCAGACGGGACGAAAATGGGTAAGACCGAGTCGGGAGCGATTTGGTTAGCTCCGGAACGCACGAGCCCTTATAAGTTCTATCAGTACTGGATAAACGTTGCCGATGATGATGCCGGAAAGTGCTTACGGTTCCTTACCGAATTACCACTTGATGAAATCGATGCACTGGACGAATCCCGCGAGAATGAACCTCATCTTCGAACGAGTCAAAAGAGACTAGCCGAAGTGCTCACGCTGATCGTCCATCGTCAGGAAGGACTGGATGCAGCCAGGAAGGCCACGGAGATCTTTTTTGGTTCAGAAATTCAGGAACTCAATGACGCTCAACTATTGGATATCTTTGCTGACGTACCGAGTGTGGAAGTTTCCAGAGATGCGTTGGCAGGCGGTCAGATTAATATCATCGACGCTTTGGTGGATAGCGGGCTGTGTAATAGTCGAGGTGATGCACGCCGCGCAATTGAACAGGGAGGCGGTTACGTGAATAACCGTCGTATTGAGTCCATTGATACCAATTTGACGATGGAAGATCTGGCCAGCGAAACCGTCATCGTACTTCGTCGAGGAAAGAAGAAGTACGCTCTGATTCGTCTGACCAGTTAATCGCCCGGTTAGCTAGCTGGAGACATTACGTAATGAAGAAGATGACTTGGCGCAAATTCTTCTATATCCTTCTCGGACTGGCGATGCTGTTGGTCCTGGGGGCTCTGTATATTCTCTATTTGGTACGGTCCGTTCCAGAACGCTACTACAATGAATTACAGCGTCCGCCTTATGTCCATCAGGACCCTGTGGAGGAACTACTTGAAGTTGCCGAGCAGGTGCAATCTGATATTCGCTTTGGAGACGATCTGGATTTCGAAATTACAGAGAAGCAGATTAATGGATGGCTAGCTACCAATCTCGAAAGTAATCCGTCCGTTTCCCTGCCTGCTGGTATTAAAAAACCCAGATTGTTTTTAGATGATCAGGGGCAGCAGCTCTTTTTCACGATTGAACGATCTCGATTTTCCTCGGCGATCTCCATTCATCTCACCGTTCACCTAACAACAGAACCGAATGTCGTAGAAGTCAGACTCAAGGACATTCGAGCAGGGAGTCTTCCTATTCGTATCAAACGGGTATTCGACGAGATAGAGTCCGCGATGGCGCGATCAGGTGTTGATTTTAAGTGGAAAGCGGGAACGGATCGTACGGTTGGAATCGTTCGTATTCCAACAGAAGTCCGAGTTAAACGAGATCGCCAACTGACAGTGACCGGACTGGAGTTCGGGAAAGGCAAGGTTCGGGTTACAGCCGAAGTGGATTAAGAACGGAAGTAAGTAAATTGCCACTGTTCTGCAGATTTGCGATTTGCTTTTAAATGTCCCTGAAGTAGATCGCCACGTAACTGTATATCCCATTGGTTTGCTTCTGCCGAAACGTCTCCCGAGTATTGACCATGCTCATGCCTTTTAACATGGCCTCTGTTTTGCGACACCTTACCTTCATAGATAAGGTATGCAATGCGATGGGGACTTAGAGCTGTTCCGGTAAACGGTTCGGAATTGGTTGGAATGGCATCCCATCTCCACGTTAAGAGAGTGTTACTATCTTCATCTTCCAGCATGAAATCAAAGTGCGATTGCTGGTTCGATCCAGTCGCAGGTGTATGTAGAAGAATTACGAATTGGGGCATAGTTTATTTCGCCGGTAGAATTCGGATTTCTCCAACTGTCTCGATAGGCTTTTTAAAACCGTCGGCTTTTACGATCACAGTTAACGTACCCATACCTTCCTTGATCGAGATCACTTTGATTTGATAGGGCAGAATTGACTTTCCGGTTGATAGTTGAGCGATTACCGGAATAGTTGCTAATTGCTGTTGGGCAACGACAGAATTTTCAAAGACCGAAGCCGCAGTCTCTTTCTGAGCGACGGACAGGATTTTGTAATGTTCACCAGCAGCAACCTTGAGTTCAATTTGAGATGCCGGCGTTGGCCCGTCATTACGCAAGTAAACAAAGAAGGTGTTTTCATCCCCCACTGTGATCGGGTTATTAAGACTCAGTATTTTCGCAGATAGAACGGGCCGGTCGGCATTGTCCATCGGCTGATTATTGTCATTCGATTGGTCGGGCGCAGTGGTGTCGGCAGGTTGATTGGAGTCCAGAGCTGGGGGAGGAGTATTATCCGG
>DEAW01000211.1:0-7702 GCA_002348315.1 Planctomycetaceae bacterium UBA2972
ATGAATCTCTTGCAGTTTAGCGATCGCCGGGGAGCCTTGGATTTAGCTACGTGTGAATTAATCGTAGTCCTTAAATACACTGTCGACCGATTCAAGGTATTCACCTTCGGCCGCTTCAACGATGTCTAAGGTTGCAGAACCGAATCGCACAGCATCTATTGGTATCGCGTCCATAACTCCAAATAACAAAGGATCGTGCAGCGGCGACTCGTCTGCAGCATCCATTCCAAATAGTGCCTGACCTACACGCTCAGCACGCATCGGAATCGATGAAATAACAACTCGGGATGAATCCGGCGGCTCAATGCCACCAAACGCTCCCCATTCGTCCAGGATTCCAGCCACAGCTGTATCCACATGTTTTCCGTTTACGTACGGCGATATGAATTGTGCAACTCCGGCTGCACTTACCATCGTGGTGTCGTAATAAACGTCTGCATAGGCCGCAAACACTCCTTCGTTCTCTTCACTTAAATCAGTGCTGGACAACGTGAGATAAAACACACTTCCAACTTCCACTTCTGAAAGTGTATGACCCGATACATTCGTAAATGTCACATCGATCGACATCATGTAGTCTTCTGTATTGATGTGGTTAATGACGATTAAGGCATCGAGTGGTGAGAGGTTGCCATCTTTGTTGACGTCGTAAAATGGTGGGGCGATTTCGTTTCTGCTCTCCGGTAATACACCGGCACCGCCTTGATTGATTTCATTGATGATTGACAGTGCATCTACAGGTGTCACTTGTCCATCACCGTTTACATCCTCAGGGAAGTTGTAATTGTGCCAGGGATGAGCTTCCAGCACTCTCACGTTAAACTGTACCTGAGCTTCTGCGTTGTCAGCGGTTGTGGACAGATCCTCATCGAGACCACCATCTTCTACAGTCACGGTAATGACCGTACTACCGGCCATGTCTGCTACCGGTTGAAACTTCAGTAAGCCAGTGGTTTGGGGAGATGTGTATACAGTTTCAACGGTAGATACGAGCAAGGTGTTTTGAGACTCCGCAGTAACACGCACAGGAGAGTTGTCGGTACTTCCAGGTGCAATCCCTGTCAAAGATATGCTCTGTAAACCATCATTTTCATGGATTGTGATATCAGTGATCGGATCAATCGAAGGTGAGATTGACACCGCAGTGAGTGTAACATCGTTGCCAGTAGCACCCAGATAAGAGATCTTTAGTGGCACATTGTTGAGGCTTACATGTGAGCCTTCCGGGAGGTCTGAAAACGTACCGGTGATCGAGTCGTCTCCGTCATTATTAATGATGGTAAATACATCGCCCAGCGACGGGGTATATCCACCATTGATAGTCAAAACGGCACCGGAAATATCAACAGTTCCTATCAGATTCGCTTGAGTGTAAAGAGTATCCACGTCGGTGCCGTTGATGGTCGCTGCGAAATGAGTTCCCGCCTCCAATGTTGTGGTTGCTGATACCAAATCAGTGCCATGCGATAACAGCTTGATATGCCCTGTTGAGTTCCCACTGAGTACTAGACTTCCACCATTGGTGTCGAGCGAACCATCCATTGCCTGGATAGCCTTTGGCGATGTAATTGTGACATCGGTTTTGGAAGGAAGAATTATAGGCTCTGTGATGGAGATCTCTCCGGTACGACTGCTGCCGATTTGTAAATGCGAAGTGGATACCCGAGAGAGGCTCAGGTTGCTTAAGGACAGGTTGCTGTATGTAATATCAGGCACCCCTAACTCTACAGTTCGTCCCTCTGTCATGGGACGAATAGCGACGCTTCCGTCCTGGCCGGTCTCAACTGTGCTTAATTGGGTGAGTTTTATGGAATCGCTTCGAATACTTATTTTGCCAGAATCTGTAGTGATCGCACTTTCTACACCTTGATCTGCAATTGCGGCAGCGGGTGCGGCACTTCCCTGTCCCGTAAACGCTTGGATGGTGATATTTCCTGAATTGGTTGCAATATCCGCACCGTTTCGCGAGACGAATCCAACGTTGTAATTTCCTTGTGACAATCCACCATGACTGTTGATGTGTATATCACCACTGCCTGAAGCATTGAGTTGTGCAGCGGCTCTAATTACCACGCCATGATTACCGTGTGAATTTTTCCCCAAACCCCCTCCATGGCCTTCGATAACAATGCCCCCATTTGTTACCGAAACCCCCGCAATATCGTTAACCATTGACACTCCGTGGTTATAGTCCCCGTCACTTTTAGCACCTACTCCAATGAGGTGTACATTTCCAATTCCAGATGACTCGAGACGGCCCCAAACTCCAATTCCTCTATTACCCCCTCCTTCACGCATCGTTCCGGCATTACCATGGACGAAAATGTCGCCATCTTTAGTCTTAACCGAGTCTGCACCCGCAAACGCAACACCAACGTTGTCTCCACCGTTGGATATCCCACCGTTTCCTTGAATGGTGATATTCCCGGTTGCTGTTGCTTCTAACTGACCATGAATAATCTGGACACCACGATTTGAAAACGATTCATGCTTTCCTCCTGCAATACCGTTAATTTCGATGTTTCCGGTAGTGGTCGACACTAAAGCATCAGAACGTACATTCACGCCATGGTTATTGTTTGAGTTCGCATCTCCTTTACCGTGCCCCTCAATGTAAATATCTGCAGTCGCGGAAGTGAGACTGCTTGAATCGCTAATTCTTACACCAGTGCCAGAAACGGATCCTAAGCCACCGGTTCCATTAATATGCAGGCCTCCATCTCCCGTAGCAGTGATCGAGACATCATCATCTATGTGAATACCACGATTTTCAGGACCACTCGATTGTCCCCCCAAACCTATGATATTGATGCTACCATCACCTGCAGAGGAAATAGTCGCTCCGTTTCTGACGTAGACGCCGTCATTGAAACCGGCATCATCAGTACTACCGCCCGTGCCTTCAATGTGAAGATTGCCATTTTCAACGCTTATCTGTCCGGACGTTCCGTGGATATATACGCCAGAGTTGAAGTTGCTAGTATTCCCACCCAGTCCGGATATCTTGATATCTCCTGAGCCAGTTGCTCTAACAGCACCTCTGTCAATTTCTGTTCCCCTATTATTCTCCGAGTTACTCAATGGATTTTGAGAGATGCCACCTTGACCAATTAGCTGTATTTCACCGTCCACAACGGCCACGGTACTCGATTCTCCAACGATGAGCCCCCTGTTCCCACCACCGCTGGAAGATCCTCCATGGCCTTTAATTCGTATGATTCCAGTATTTGAGAATACTGTAGCACCCCCATCTTGATCACCGCTCGATCCTATGTGAACGCCGTAATTACCCTTCGATGCACCACTACCACCAGCCGTTCCATTGATAGACAAGGCACCGGATTCAGTCGACACGACCGTATCCGAATGGGTTATGTAAACTCCGTTGTTGTAATCACCGCTACTCGTACCCCCCTGACCTTCAAGCGTAATATTACCATTCCCACTGGTACTCACCTTGGCTCCGTTGGAAATTACGAAACCATGTGCTGTCCCTGACGTTCCTTGCTGCCCGCCAGTCCCATGAATCGTTATGTCGCCATTGACAGCCAAAATACTACTTTCGTTGATAGAAGTTCCCAGAGAGTCGCTCTCCGATGCTCCAATTCCCTTAAGAGTGATATTGCCGTCCGTTAAGGTGCGGACAACACCGCCTTTGTAAACAAGAACACCGGAATTGCTTGTTCCGCCGCTCTGTCCTTTCACAAGGACATGTCCGCCAGTCGTAGCAATGGTCGAGTTGAGTCCCACCAGGACTCCGTGGAAGTCACCGGAAGTTGCCACATCCTGCATATTGGCAACAATTGAAATGTCTCCGTCAACCGTCTTCAAAGCTGATCCTGAATCGAAACGAACGTTACGTGTTGTCTCAATATCAATACCCGCACTCGCCAGAAACTCCGTGGTACCCGTGAAGATGACTTCACTTGCTCCAGGCTCGTCAAGCCGCACGTCGACCGAAGCCACGTACTTGGTGTCTGAATCACTGTCAGCAAATTCAACCGATGCACCAGTGGCTGAATCCCGTATGGAAATCAGCGTCGTTGGGACCAGGCCAATGTCAGAGGAGGCTACGATGAGCGTTCCTCGACCGCTGCCACTTGCGAAATTTGAACCCGTACCGCTCCAAACCGTGTTAGTCAGTGACAGTTCATAACCATCGGGTAGCGTAGTAACAGTTAGCTTCTCGTTAGCGATATCCAAGTCGATGTCCAGCAGTGATCCAATCTCGGTAAACGTCGCCAGCACTCGGCGATCCTCAAGATGCTCAAGCAGTGGTCGGTACGGGCGTACGTGTTTAGACAGTTTTCGTTTCTTTCGCATTACAGCAATCCAAGCGTTATGGCTAGTATGTGGAGTTGGAGACCTTATTATTACTCTCAATAGACTGAGCAATTGGTCGACATATTTGCCTCTCTAATCTAAGCGAGCGAACTATGTTAACGAGGCCACGATCACCTGATAGTGGTTATTCTATAAAAGGATAAGGACGACAGCAAATACGCATAAATAAAGGCTTATGTGTCTATAAACGTTTATAGACATCGATGGAGCTTGGGCTATATCCCCCACGCGTCTCAGTTGGCGCCACATATGGTTCCACGGGTAAACGCGAGGGGGCTCAATGCCCATGTTTTATAGGGTGAACGGCTACTTGCCTCGAGTCCCTCATCGCCCACTTGCAGTTGCAGATTTGATAAACGTTTATCGTTTCCTGAGAAAGCCGTCGATATGAACAGCTTATTGCATAATTGCAGTTTTGACTTTGGCGATCACACCTAGTTCACCTTCAGCCTCGCTTGTGCCCCTAAGTGAGAGAAGCTTCCATATCAGACTAAGCTGATCCTCGGCTGATAATGCCTGGAATGACTCCACCACCGGTTCAAACTGTGTCATATTTGTGTCAGTCGATGTGGAGTCACTCATACGTCCAGACGGTTTTACGGAATTCCCGAGTCCTAGTGGGGGCACTTGAGGTATTTGCCGGAGGCTTTGATCTGAAGCTCGGATATGAGATTAACTACTGGGGTGGCCTCGCTGATCGTCTGGTATTTCTTGACGATACCAACGAAGCAATTTTTTCCCATGAAACCGAAGATATCTTGATGGACGGATTCATTGTTCGCCTTTCACGCGACTATTAATCATTTATTCTGATTGGCGCTGTTGTTTAAGACAACGATCACGATTTTGTCACGATGCTTGAGGTCTTCCGCTTGACGAGCAAGATAGTCGACCCCGGCCAGGCTACAATTTAGGTCGCTATCAGGGCAATTGGAATTCCGAGCTACGAGCAGTGGCAGAGCTACGCCCGCTGGCGTCAATGGCACTGACTTCAAAGGCATAGAGACTGCCAAGCAGAAGCTGGCGACTAAGATCCAACTGGGGAGTAGCGTCGGGGGTTTGGATAGCCGCATACCGCATAATCTGCGTCGTTGGGTAGAGCTCGCCAGGCTTGATAAGCACGGGAGTAATACGATACGCGACCGCAGCGGACGACTCCGTCCAACTAAGCGTACCTTTTTTAAAACTCAGATTAGTGGGCGGACTGAGAGATTCTGATAGCAAGGGCTTGGGACCAATTCTCAGTTGCCAGGCATCGATCCTGCGATTCGCAGGCGTCGTGAGGATAAGTTTATCTTCACCGGCGATCGCCACGCCAACATTACCACCTGTCTGGCTGCTGATCACAAAGGCGTCGCTCCATTTGCGGCCGGTACCATCAGCGGAAAGATAGACGCGACAATGATTGCGGCTCAAGGCGGTCGTGACGGTCAGGATTCCATTTTCCAACAGATGCAGCGTCGGCAGTTTGCCGGCAAAAGGCAGGACCGCTGGTTTTTGCCAAGTCTTACCGTGATCCACAGAACGGACGGAAATCAGGTTTGATTTTATTGTGCTTCCAGTACGAATAATCGCCAGCAGTTCACCGTCCCCGGTGCGAGAAACTGTTGTTTCAAACCAGGGCGAGGAAACACGAGCTCCGGCCTTTAGCATCGCAACGCTGGTGGTGATCACCGACCGGACTTGCCAGAGCTGGCCACGGTTCTCGCTCTGCAACAACACAATCTTGTTGCCGGTTTTTTTCCATACGTAAGCAGGCATGAGTAACATGCCATTTTCCTTTTCAAGAATGTGCGCTAAAGGACGCACGAGACCGCCGAGTTCCGTTGGACAATCAATCGTGGCCCGCTCCAATTGCCAACTTCTCCCGCCATCCTGAGAGATCCCAATCTGATAAGCATCAGCCGGGACCTCAGGAAGGTTCGAATCGCGTCGCGATTCCGGAGGAGGAACCCATTTGATCCCAAAAGCGAACAGGTCGCCATTCTTGAACCGTTGCGCCCACATGTCAACCATCCCGGACATCGGCCAATTATCAGGCCCCTTCATCCAAGTCACACCACCGTCAGTCGACACCGCCGCCCCAATCCCGTTCGTGATCCCAAAATCATCCGGATGATTTGGATAAAAGTTCAATAAGCGATCTCCCGCGACCACGGGGTATCCGCCACCGGTGATGCCGACTCGCTGTACCACCGTGGCACGCGGGCTAACAACAACTTCTAATTCCACAGCCACAACAGCTGGCAAGAAGGCAGGCAAAATCGTGAGAGCATAGGTTAAGGAAAGAACTCTACAAGTCATCATGATGAGCGCCATTACCAAACTCTACAGTTCCCGTCGGTGGTTTCGACGCTTTTAGATTAGATACTATTGTTAAAACTCCACTCGTCGCAGTATTTTATCGCACTTATCTCTGATCAACAAATGTCTCGATCGAATCTAAATTAAAGGACGACCGCGGGCACGAAGATGGTGACATTGTGTTTCATGCTCCATCGATATTCATGAAGCCCAAACCAGCTCCCAGGGGCGGGGGCTTTCAATAAGTCACCCTCCTTTTGCCATCCCACAGACGCATGCGGTAGGATGTGTCTGGTAAACCGGTAACGGCTAAAGTGAACTTTTTGAATCGTTTCACGTAATTTGCGCCCACGTTTCTAGGTCATTGCATCCTTATATTTATCGTGAGGATGTTTCTGTTTAATATCGGCATGCATAAAACAGTTATTTGCGTCATGGTTCTAGCCGCCGTAAACGGGCAATTGCGAATAAAGACTCATTTAGCCAATTTGGCGTAGGAATAATTGTGAGTAATCCATACCAAGCACCAACCACTGATTCTCTCGCTACGCATGAGATGGGTTTATCAAAAACAACGATTCGATTATGGAATCCAAGAAGGTTGTGGGTTTTCGGCTTTTTCTTTGGTCCTTTCGCCGGCGCATTTTTACATGCGCAAAACTGGAAAGCGCTCGGTAATTACGAGGAAGCTAAAAGGTCGTATCTATGGATGTGGGCATATTTTGCCGTTGTGACTATTGGTGTAATGTCTGACATAAGTGAGGTGGCATTCAATGTTTACGGATTTGTATTCTTTTTGTTTTGGGTTTCTACCCTAGGCCGTCAAGGTAACTATATAAGGAAGAAGCAAATCCAATTTACAAAGCAAAGTTGGATTAAAGCTATTGGAATTTGGTGCTTACTGGTTCTATCCTTCTTTGTACTCATCTTGATTCTAGTGTTCATTCAAGTGGCAGTTACTGAATTGATAATGCCAACAAGCGAGTGGCCCTGACGTAGCAGCCGAACCTGCGACGTCAGCACTACGCTTTCTCAAGAAGGCTCGAACTCCGAT
>DEAW01000211.1:8030-9400 GCA_002348315.1 Planctomycetaceae bacterium UBA2972
AGAACCGGCCAATCCTTTTCAATATGTCGGTAAACGCAGTAAGACCAGAAATCTCAAACGTCGTTTTTAAAAAGATCATCAGTAACCTAATTTGCATGAATAAATTGAGCTTATTGATATAAAATGATGACTTCAAACAAGGGGCATAAAACCATTTGAGAAAGCAGCGTATGTTTCGCGTATTGCTATTGGTTGTTTTAGGGAGTGGATTTGTATTACCGGTACAACGATTAGGTGCTAATGACGCCTGGGACGCAGCAGATACACACGTCGTAATTATTGGTGTTACAAGATGGAAAGCTGATTTGACCAGGTATCCTAGAAGACGCCGCAAAGATAAGGAACTTCGGGAGCTTCTTATACAGCGTGGCACACCGCCTAAGCAAATTTCAGTGTTGTTGGATTCTGAAGCGACTCTCGAGAATATTCGTCAAACCATTAAATCTACGCTTTTAGCTACAAATGCAAATTCAACACTGCTGATCTACTTTGCGGGTCATGGCTGGAGGATTGGTGATGACTTTTGTTTTGCAAATTACGATGTGACACTGGGCCCGGATAATGCGAAGACCGGTTGGACTGTGAGAGAGTTGGCCAATGATGTCTACACCAATTTTAATGGTCGACAAGCAATTTTTATCGCCGACTGTTGTCACTCAGGAGGACTGCGACTGGCTGTCGAAAAACTTCAGCTCAAGGGTATATCAAGTTTCAGTTTGACCTCTGCGACGGAGGAGATCACCTCAACGGGGAATTGGACATTTACACAATTGATCATTGATGCGCTAGCTGGTTTACCTTTAATGGACACCAATCGTGATGGCATGATCAGTCTTGGTGAAGTGCGTTTGGAAATAAACAATGCCATGCTTCATTTGGAAGGACAAAAAAGCGGCTTTTACTCCGGTGACACAGATGATGATTTCGTTTTCGGAGGTACGACTGGAGAAGTTGTTAACCATCCAGAACTTGCATTCCCTCTAGGTAGCTATGTTAGGGTTAAAGGCCGTTATGGGCGAATTATTGACGCATCAAATACCGCTCCCACACGTTATTCGGTAGAGTTCTTCAACTACGCCAGCAAGGAAGTAAGAAGATATGCGGAATCTGAACTTCGTTTGTCACGAAGAGGGACTGGTGAGCTCGCGGTAAACATGCTGCCCGAGTGTGAGGTGCGATGGCGCGGGCAATGGTACCCAGCGAAGGTTTTGCGAGAAGCCGACGGTCGGTGGTACATTCACTATGTCGAAGATGACCACTCATGGGACGAATGGGTTGAAGCCGATCGGATCCGGTTTCCGAATAAATGAGAAGCTTGTTGATTGTGCCCCCAGTTGTTTTACGAGAACTGGGCTTGGTCTATTAAATAA
>DEAW01000046.1 GCA_002348315.1 Planctomycetaceae bacterium UBA2972
CTCGATGAGTGGGTGGCACTTATTGGGAGAGGGAGCGGCCGGAATCGAGTTTTATCGAGGTTCCGGTAGCCATGGAGTTTTCCAGAAAGAAGTGGACGGCCTGGCAAAAAGCGAGTGGATCGTTGACATGGTGAGTGGGTGTCACTGATTCAATACTTTGGCGTATGTTCTCGGGTAAATCATCGGGAAAGAGGATATTGCCCGGGTGGATGCAATTGACCCGGATCCTGGGATTCAACGTAGCAAACTCGACTGCCAGAGCTTTCGTTGCCGTTTCAATCCCTCCTTTGGAAAGAAAATAGGCGAGATAACCCGGGTATGGGCGATCAACAGCCCAATCCCCCACTGTCACAATCGAACCACCAGAAGCTTGTTTGACCATCTGCATTCCGACTCGTTGAGCACACAAAATACTTCCTAATGCATTGACCGCAAACTGCTTTGACAGCTCGTCAGCCTTCAATTCCTGCAGTGGCGTTGCCTTCCACAGAGAGGCGAGTGTCACTAAAGCGTCAATCCGGCCAAAACGACTTACAATTTGCTCGACCAGCCTCTCAACTTCCTCTTCCGAGGTCACATCAGCAATATAGAAACAGGCTTTTTCACCCAACTCGGCTGCCAATTGCTCACCACTTGCAACACTTTCGCAACCATGCAGAACCACGTTAAACCCATGGTCAATGAGGTATTTGGCAAGATGGAATCCAACACGACGTCGGCTACTTCCGGTGATTAGGACAACCTTTTGCACAGCTACCATTCAGTCCTTAATTGAGAGTTACTAAAACCTGTTACCTTTATATATGTCACAAAGGCTTGGCAATCCACAACAGTAGGCTTATTTTGCGTTATATTGGAGGCACGATTAATTGTATTTTTTCATCAATTCATCGAAACTTGCTGTCTAACAACAGTGTTCAACCATTAGACACAAAAGAACAATCTCATCTACTGATACAGGATTTTCCTAATGAAACGCGTCAAACTATTCATGCTTGTCGCAGCAATGATGTCACTTATCATCGTTCCTGCAGTCCAGGCTCAACCAGGCGGTCAGCGTCAAGGTGGCCAACGAGGCGGTGGTCAATTTGGTGGCCGTGGTGGTCAAAACAACATCTCTATTTTACAACTGCTGCAGTCTGAAAAAGTACGAGCAGAAGCTGAGATTTTCGAGGAGCAAGTCCAGGAAATCCGTGAAACTGTGGATAAGATTCGCGCCGAAGCTCGAGCCAACCAGGGGGAGCGTCCTGACTTTCGAAATCTAACGGAAGAACAGCGACGTGAACTGTTTGACAAATTCCGTAAGTCCTCCGAAGAGACTCAGAAGAAGGTCAATGCGGTCATCGGCGACGTCTTACTTCCGCCACAAATGGAACGACTCGAAGAGATCCGACTACAGATTCTTGGTACAGGTGCACTGCTATTGGAACCCGTCCAAAAGGAACTCAAGATCACTGATACTCAAAAAGCTAAATTCGAAGAAATCACCACTGGTACTCGAGAAAAGTCTCAGGAGATGTTCGGCGGTGTTCGCGAACAATTCCAGCAACTCGGTGGTGACCGTGAAAAGATTCAGGCATTGATGGCTGAAATCCGCAAGAAGATGGAAACGGTTCAGAAAGAAGCCGAAGAGAAAATTTTAGGTACTCTGACCGCTGGTCAAAAGGAGAAATTTACTGAGATGAAAGGAAAGCCTTTTGAAATCTCTCGTGAAGAGCTTCGTCCTCAACGCCCTCAGGGCCAACGACCTGGTGGCGGACAACCTGGTCAGCGACCAGGCGGCGGTCAACCTGGCCAACGGCCAAGTCTCTAAGCGGACAATCCAAAATTAAGAAAAGAGGTGCTCATCCAAGTGCCTCTTTTTTTATGCGCGACTATTTAGTTTTACTACCACATCCCTTGGTTCAACAGCAGAACTTGAAAGGACATAATAGTAACTGTTGAATTACTCTGGTTTTCCCTCCTAATAAAGCAAGATCATGCGAGCAATCCTTCTTGAAGAACCTAAGAATTTTAAAACCATCGAAGTTGATGAAGCTCCGGCTCCCAGCCCGGGCGAAGCCCTTGTCGCCGTCCATCGTGTTGGGATTTGTGGTACGGATATCAGTGGATATCTAGGGAAATTTCCGTTTTACAGCTACCCTCGCATTCCCGGCCACGAGCTTGGCGTGGAAGTTCTGGAAGTGGGCGAGGGCGTTGAAAACGTCAAAGCGGGTGATCGCTGCAGCGTCGAACCTTACATCAACAATGAAGACAGCTTTGCCAGTCGTCGCGGTCGCGGTAATTGCTGTGACAATCTGGAAGTGCTTGGCGTCCATACTGATGGCGGCATGCGTGAACGCTTCCTTGTTCCTGCTCGTAAACTGCATCCCTCCCACGGTGGACTGGAAATGGAACAACTGGCGCTCGTGGAAACACTGGCCATCGGTTGTCACGCTGTCGACCGCGCCAAGCCAACAGCAGACGACACGGTATTGATTATCGGAGCAGGCCCCATCGGACTGACCTGTGTTGAATTCACTCGTCTTACACCGGCCAAGATGATTGTCATGGACATGAATGAAGACAGATTGGCATTTTGTCGGGACCAGATGGGCGTCGAAAGCACGGTAACCTTCAAAGGAGATGATTCGGAACTGCAGGCTCTACTGGACGCCAATCACGGCGAGTTACCCACAATCGTTATCGATGCAACAGGCAATGCCCAAAGTATGGCCAACGCCATGAACTATGTCGCTCATACCGGCACACTGGTTTATGTCGGAATCACTCTGGGAGAAATCGTTTTCCCACATCGCTGGTTACATGCCAAAGAGATGAATCTGCTAGCCTCCAGAAACGCATTACCCGGGGACTTCGCCAGAATCATCAGGCTAATCGAAGAGGGCCAAATTGACACCCGGCCCTGGATTACACACCGCACCACGCTGGAAGATCTGCCAAACGTCTTCGATTCCTACACCAAATCCGAGACGGGCGTCATCAAAGCGATCGTCACTATACAGGACTAGCCCCTCCCACTCACTGCCCCAGGCAATCACTAACATTGCGTAAAGGCTCAATACAAAAGGAATTCAATATGACAAAGTCCAGCGTGACAATTAGTTTGGTTGAGGCCGCTCGCGGTGGCCCCTTCATCCTTTGGGACGGCCTGGAAGCCGGATGTAAAACAGCAAAGAAACTTGGATTCGACGCTGTGGAAATATTCTCTTTGGGGCCTGAGCAAGTGGACTCCGACGAGTTAGAAAAGCTGCTTAACGACCATGAACTCTCACTGGCCGCTGTGGGTACCGGGGCCGGTATGGTGAAACACGGTCTATCGCTGACTTCAACGTGCAGTGAAGAACGAGCCAAAGCCAAGCAGTTCATCAAACAGATTATCCAGATGGGAGGGCGATTCGGAGCCGGAGCCATCCTGGGATCTATGCAGGGACGTTGGGGAGGCGAACTCTCAAAAGAAGATGCGTTAAAACTGCTGGCCGAAGGTTGTGCTGAATTAGGCGAGTATGCCAGGCAGTTTAATGTTCCCTTCATTTATGAACATCTAAATCGCTACGAAACGAACCTCTGCAACACCGTAGCTGAGAGCGCCGCCTTATTAAATACACTTGGTGACGACCACAATGTCGTGATCCTCGCTGACCTGTTTCACATGAATATTGAAGAAGTCAGCGTGGCCAGTGGCCTCCGTGATGGGCAGGGACTCATTGGGCATATCCATTTCGTGGATTCCAACCGTCGCCCGGTTGGTCTGGGGCATATGGACTTTGAGACGATCTCTGCCACGATTAAAGAGATCGGTTACGAAGGCTACATCAGTGCCGAAGCTCTGCCATTCCCGGGCGAATACGAAGCAGCCAAACAGACCATCGACTCCTATAACAAATACTTTGGTTAAACTCTCTGCCCAAAACCAAACACTTAAGAAAGTATCAACATGTCAGAACAGTCTCTTCCTCAACCGGTATGCCTCGGTCTGGATCCCAGTTTTGGATTCGGAGACCGAACCGGCGTCGCCACACCAGGCCATGTCGCTTCGATGCAACGAGCTGGCAGCGGCATCCAGCCGATATTCCCTCAGCAATCGATCCGCGAAATGGCACGTACCTCTCGCACTCCGATTGGTGTCATGAACGATGCACTCCAGGGCATGGTGGATGCAGGCTGGACTGGGATTACCGGTGCAGACGCGGACCATTTAAAAACAAAACAAGACGTCGACGTGACAGCTGAAGTTGGCTTTACTTTCTTCACCATTGATCCGTCCGACTTTGTCGATGCAGAAGCTGACGATTACGACGAAAATACGTTGCGAGAAAAATATGCGAGCGTCGCTGGTGAAGTGACCTGGGTTAGTGAATATCAGGGTAAGACGATTACGCTTGCCAATGGTACCTCCATTGACCTCAACGAAGAAGCCTGTCTGCGAGCTGCTGTTAAATACGGGCGGTCTCTCAACCACGCATTGGATCTTTCTGCCTACATTGCCGAAGTCCAACAGGCCGCCGGTCGCAACTATGAAATTGAACTGAGTGTGGACGAAACTGAACAACCCACGACTTTGGCAGAGCATTACATTATCGCTAACCAGTGCCTAAAAAATGGAATGAAGCTCGTCAGTCTGGCACCTCGTTTCATTGGAGAATTTGAAAAGGGCGTCGACTTCATCGGCGATCTGGCTGCATTAGAAGTTTCACTTAATGATCATGCCGAAATTGCCCGACTGCTGGGCCCCTACAAACTTTCTCTACACAGTGGTTCTGATAAACTTTCCATGTACGGATTGCTGAGTAAGGCAACGCGGGGGCTTTGGCATGTTAAAACTGCCGGAACAAGTTATTTGGAAGCATTGCGAGTGGTCGCTCGTCACGAAAAGGCACTCTTCCGTGAAATCGTTGAGTTTTCACGGGGCCGCTACACCACCGATAAAGCGACCTATCACGTCCACGCCACACTCGAAATGGTGCCTGCTCCGGCTGCGATCGAATGTGACACCGAGCTAGAGCGACAGTATCTCGAACTTTGGGATGAAGTACCTCAGGGCAAAGGATTTACCTTACCCGGCCGTCAGATTCTGCACTGCACCTTTGGGAGTGTACTGACGGACGAAAAATTCGGCCCCTTAGTTGCCGACATACTGCGTCAACACCCTGACACTTATACAGCTGTTCTGGACGACCACTTTACTCGACACCTCGAAGCTTTGCAGTCAGGCATGTAATAGAAAGGACAGCATCCACTATGCTCAAACATCAACTGATCCATCCTAAAATTAACGAAGTGCTTGGTCGCGCTGGCCATCATTCGCGAGTCCTGATCGCCGATGGCAATTACCCCTGCTCCTCCACACTCGGCCCCAATGCTGAATTGGTGAGTCTGAATCTTTCACCTGGACTACCGACCTGCGACCAGGTACTCAAGGCTCTGCTAACCGCGATACCCGTCGAAAAGGCGTGCACAATGATGTACGAGACTGAAGGGCCCTATGCACTCGACGGCGACCCGCCGGTTTGGAACGACTATCGAGCTTCTTTTCACGAAGCCAATATCGATCTGGAATTGGAACCGATCGACAAATGGGACTTTTACCCGGAAGTGTCGACGGCGGATCATGTTCTCACTATTCAAACGGCAGATCAGCAGCGGTTTGCCAATCTACTGCTCCACATTGGCGTCCGTATGGACTAAGCCCATTCAAATCCCCTAATCCCATCTCTGCCCTATGAAAACTCGTCGCCTTGGAAACACCGACATGGATCTGTCGGTTGTAAGTTTTGGAGCATCCTCGTTGGGCGCAGAGTTCCGCAGCGTCGACGTGAATGAAGCATTATCCGCAGTACCTGCCGCGCTCGACTGTGGCATGAACTTCATTGATACCTCCCCCTATTACGGACGCGGTATCGGCGAAGTCCTGCTAGGAGTCGCGCTCAAAGGCATTGCTCGAGAGCAATATTATCTGGGCACGAAGCTGGGCCGATATCACGTCAGCCATTTTGACTTTTCGGCGCAACGAGTTGTCGAAAGTGTCGATGTAAGTTTGCATCGTTTAGGCACTGACTATCTCGACATTGTGCTTTGTCACGACATTGAATTTGTCGATCGTCAACAAATCGTGGATGAAACACTTCCTGCTCTGAGAAAAATCCAACAACAGGGAAAAGTTCGTTACATTGGGATTTCCGGCTATCCAATGAGCAATATTCAGTTCGTCCTCGAGCAAACTGATCTGGACGTAGTGCTGAGCTATAACCACTACACACTGCAAAACACCATGTTCAACGATCTCGTGCCATATCTACAGGAAAAGGGTGTTGGCATAATGAATGCCGCTCCGTTTTCAGCCCGACTACTCACGAACGCTCCGTTACCCGAATGGCACAAAGCCACTCCTGAGGTGCGTGAGACATGTCGTCAGGCAGCAGCACATTGCACGGCCGCCGGAATCGATATCGCTCAACTAGCTTTACAGTTCTCAATCGCCAACGAAAATATGGCCACCTGTATCACCGGCAGCGCCAATCAGAATCGCATTCGGCAATGGGCAGAATGGGCAGAACTGCCAATCGATGAAACTCTGGTTGCCGAAGTTCAGGAAATCTTAGCTCCTATTCATAATTGGTTTTATATCGAAGGTCGGCCTGAGAACAACGACCCGCAGTCCACAGCCAGTTAAGGAATTCACGATGGCACTCAAGATCGACTCACATCATCACTTCTGGGATCTGTCTCGCAACGAATTTGACTACAGCTGGTTATCCGCTCCGGAAAACGAGGCCATTTGTAAAACTTATCTTCCCGATTCACTGCTTAACCACATTCAAAATGTTGGTGTCGATAAAACCGTGCTTGTGCAAACTCAACACACGCTGTTAGAGAACGATTGGGCTCTGCAATTAGCATCCCAAACAGACTACATTGCCGGAGTGGTCGGCTGGGTTGATCTGGCTGCAGCCGATATAGAAGAGCAAGTGCTGCGTTACAAAGACCAGGACAAATTTGTGGGGATTCGACACATCACTCAGGATGAACCGGATGACAATTTCATTGTTCGCGAGCAAGTGCTTCGTGGGCTGGGTGTACTCGAAAAACACAACATCCCGTTTGACTTGTTGTTTTACGTAAAGCACTTACATCACGCGCAGCAATTGGGACAACAATTCCCGAACTTGCCCATGGTGATTGATCATTTATCAAAGCCCGAGATCAAGGGACAGCGACTGGATAACTGGGAAGCCAATCTCAAAGCTGCTGCTAAGTTTCCCAGCATGATGTGCAAGCTTTCCGGGATGGTCACAGAAGCCGACTGGCAAGCATGGAAGCCGGCTGACTTAAAACCTTACATTGAAATCGTTCTTGAAGCGTTTGGGCCAGAGCGATGTATGTATGGATCGGACTGGCCGGTCTGCGAATTAGCAGCTACCTATGAACAGGTTCACAATGCGTTAGCGGATACCGTGGGATGCCTAAGTAAAAGCGAACTTGAAAACATTTTTGGGGCAACGGCCAATCGGTTTTACCGACTAGGGCTCTAACCAGGGTGGTCATAGCTGAACCAAACAGGCCTGACACGCTTGCTGTTCATTATCAGCTATGTGGGATATACTGCCATACCCTTACTAGTCGACCTTCCCGACGCAAGCTGAAGTAATGGAATACGACCTCGCGGATTTTGAACTCTGGCAGTACCTGGTTTTTACCTGCGTATTCTTTACCAGTTGTTTTTTGCAGGGAGTGATCGGTTTCGGGGCCGGCGCTTTTGGTATCCCCATTCTTTATTTCTGTGGGTTCGAAATTGATACCGCCATTGCAGCTTTGACCATCGCATCCATGGCACAATCGGGAATCGGTGCCTGGAAACTATCCGATTCAATTCACTGGCCTTCCACCGTCCGACCGGGTGTCCTGCGAATTCTGTTTATCCTGCCGGGCCTATTGGCTCTGGATTACCTAAATAATTATGGCGACTCTCCAGAAGAAAGCAGGCAAATCATCCAGCAGTCGATCGGTATCGTGCTCATTTTAATCGTCATCACCAAAGGGTTGATCAAGCTGGAACCTCAGGAAAACTTACCTGTGAAGTGGGAGTTCATCGCATTTTCAATCAGCGGAGTCATGCTGGGATTTATTGGAATGGGAGGTCCGGCGGTAGCACTTTGGGTTATGTGCCAACCATGGGATTCCAAGCAGAGTCGGGGTTTTCTATTTGCCATGCTATTCTATGGCATGATCCCCTTGTCGATCATGCTAGTCTGGAAGTTCGGTGCCACTTCGACCACCGGTCTGATTTTAGGAGTCTTAGCCCTACCCGTTGTATTTCTGGGCACGGGAGTAGGAATCCGTGTCGGCAACAAGCTCGACCGAAAAAAGCTTCAGCGATATGCCTTGATCGCTCTGTTTTTAATCGGCATGAGCGCTATACTCAAGCCGTTCTTAATGGCCTAAGACCAATACCATCTACGTTAACCGTCGTGCTTCACAGTACTTTGCTTGCCAAATCAGCCAGCACGGATCGTTCGCCCTTTTCTAACATCACATGCGCGTAGATTCCCTGTCCTTTCATACGACTAATGAGAAAAGACAAACCGTTAGATTCTGTATCCAGATACGGATGATCAATTTGATGGATATCACCGGTCAGGACGATCTTCGTTCCTTCGCCGGCACGGGTGATAATCGTCTTCATTTCATGAGGAGTTAGATTTTGAGCTTCATCCACAATAAAAAAGACATTTTGCAGGCTTCGTCCTCGAATATAGCTGAGTGGTGTAATCATCAATTTTTCATTTTCGAGCATACTGCGAATATTAATCTGCCGGGGGTCGGTCGTGCCAAATTGATTTTGAATCACTTTGAGATTGTCATAGAGCGGTTGCATGTAGGGATCCATCTTGGCATCGATGTCACCTGGCAAAAAACCCAGATCACGATTCGACAACGGGACGATTGGCCGACCCATGAGCACCTGTTGATAAGAGGCATTCTTTTCCAGCGCTGCAGCCAAAGCTAATAAAGTCTTTCCCGTCCCTGCTTTCCCGACAAGCGTGACCAGTTTAATACTGTCATCGAGTAACGCCTGCAACGCAAACGTCTGCTCTACATTCTTTGGTTGGACACCATAGGCTGTCGGTTTATCCACGCGACACAACGTCTGCACGCCCTCATTAAAAGTGGCCAGCGAACTCTTCGAACCATTACGCAGGACGAAGAATTCATTCGCAAGCAATGTTGCATCCTCGGGTAACGGAAGTCTGTTTGGTTCGATCGTGCCACCGTTGGCGTAAAACTCGTCAATGGTCTGGGGATCTGTCTCCAGAATCCGGGTACCGCGATAGAGTTGCGTAACGTCATCTACTTTATCCGTCGTGTAATCCTGAGCAACGATTTTTAACCCACGCGCTTTGAGTCTCAGGTTGGTATCCTTCGTAATTAGAATCACCTTACGATCCGGATGATTGTGCTGCAGCAGCAAGGCCGTGTTCAGAATGCGATGATCCGGGCAATCTTGTAAAAACGCCCGCCCCAGTTTTTTATTCAGTTGATCAGTCAGTACGATCCAAAGCCTGCCGGAATCGCCTCCCAAATTCATTCCATCTTCATGCAACACGTCATCGCTGTATTCGTCCACTTTGCGAAGGAATCTGCGAGCCTGTAGGTTTCTGTTTTCGTTCCCTTTTTTGAATTTATCAAGTTCTTCCAGGACGACCATCGGAATGACAACGTCGTGCTCATCAAAATTTAGAAAACACTCGCCATCATGGAGTATTACGTTTGTGTCCAGAACAAAGAGCTTCTTACCACCGATGGGTAACTGGATCATCGAGACCTCCCGTCTACCGAGTTGTTGTGTCATTCAGGCAACACAAACAACGCAAATCACTAAGGTGTAGCGCCCCGCCTCGTTTTCAAAAGATTCGGGAAGGATACGATTCCTGACCCAAACAAGTCAATAACAACTAAACTCGAAAACTGCAAGCCAATGCATCCCGGAAGCCTTCAGGCATCAACGGTGTTAGAACAAGACGCTGTAACCCCCAACCTCGGAAATCTGAAATGAGCGATTTATTAGCTGGATTCCACCAGCAAATAAATGAGAATTCCACACTTTTCAGGGTTTAACCTACTCTTCTGGAGATTGGCAAACGTGCTCTAAAAGCCTGTTTTTACAGTCTTTTACCTACCCCCCACTCTACTCAATTCAATCTTAATACTTTCTTAACAATTACTTGTTGGTTGGTTCATAATTGGCATCTAAATTCCAAGTGATATTACTGATAATAATACCCTTTCATAGCTTGTAGGGACCCACTTATGAAACTGACTGTTGAGTTGAGTGTAATTGCAACACTCCTAACTACTCTTACTCTGGCCGGTTGCGGCTCCAAGGACAAAACCTCTCAAGGTGATGCTGGCCAGACAATTCAGGTTGAAGGATCGGACACGATGGTCAATCTGGCACAAGCCTGGTCGGAAAAGTATCAACAAGACAACGCTGACGTCACGATCGAGGTCTCTGGCGGAGGCAGTGGCGTGGGTATATCCAGTTTGATCCAGGGTCTTGCTGACATGGCAAATGCCAGTCGCAAAATGAAAGCGAAAGAAACCGCTCGAGCCAAAAGCGAACTCGGAGTTACCCCTGTGGAATACATTGTGGGGCAGGATGCACTGGCCGTTTATGTTCATAAAGACAACCCACTTAATGAAATCACAGTGGCTCAACTCGAAGCCATTTACGCTGACGGTGGTACGATCTCCAAGTGGAGTGAACTGGGAATTGAAATCCCTGGTGGCTCTGACGAAATTGTAAGAATCAGTCGTCAAAACAATTCCGGAACTTACGCTTACTTCCGTGAAGCCGTGCTTCAGGACAACGACTTCAAGCTAGGTTCCATTGACCTCTCCGGTTCATCGGATGTTGTTTCGATGGTAGAGAAAACAGCCTCAGCCATCGGATATTCTGGCATGGGCTATGCCACGGACGACGTCAAAATGCTGAACATCAAAACGACTGATGACGGAGAAGCGGTGGCACCTACAGCGGACAACGTAATCAACGGTACGTATCCGATTGCTCGTCCGCTTTTGATTTATACCGCAGGCGAACCGAACGAAACTTTGAAGAATTACCTTGCCTGGATTCTGGGTGAAAACGGCCAAGCCATTGTGAGTGAAATGGGTTACGTACCCGTTCAATAAAACGGCGGCGTATCCACTTTTCATTTCCCTTTCAGGAAAAAGTAAACATGCCAGAAACGACACCAGATTCCGGCTCAGGGTTTTCCCTCAGGCGGAGCATTCAAAAGGTGGTCGATTTTAGCGAGCCAGCCATTGTGGGTTTAATACACCTGTGTGGCTGGAGCGCCATTATTTTCGTGATGGCAATTTTCTATTTCGTATTCAGTGAGAGTCTTCCTGCGATTACCGGACTGGAAGAAGGCCTGGATCATGCGGAAGTCGAAAAGCTGGACATGGTTGAATTTACAACCAGTCCAAAATGGATTCCTGAATCAGCGAAAAGACCGACCTTTGGTATTCTGGCGCTGATGATCGGCACGCTTTCAGTTACAGTGCTTTCCATGATTATCGCTGTACCTTTGGGACTCGGAGCGGCAGTGTATGTCTCGGAATTTGCCCGCGGTAGATCACGGGAGATACTCAAAGTGTTAATTGAGCTCCTGGCCGCGATTCCCTCCGTGGTCTGGGGCTTCATTGGCTTAGTCGTACTCAATCCGATGCTCGTGGACGTGACGGGTGAGCCGGTTGGTTTGAATATCCTCAATGCCGGCATTGTATTGGCACTCATGAGTGTACCGATCATTGTCTCCGTTTCCGAAGATGCTTTACGAGCTGTGCCCGACTCTTTCCGTGAAGCTGGCATCGCCCTTGGCGCAAACCGCTGGGAAATGGTTTACAAAGTTCTCTTTCCTGCCGCCAAGAACGGATTATTAGCAGCAGTCCTGCTGGGAATTGGGCGAGGGATCGGTGAAACGATGGCGGTGCTGATGTGTACCGGCCATTCGGTCAATATGCCAACGAGTGTCTTCGATCCGGTACGAACTTTAACTGCCACGATTGCTGCCGAATTAGGAGAAGCCGTCCGGGGTGATATGCACTATCACACGCTGTTCCTTATTGGGGTCGTTCTGTTTGTCTTTGCCTTTATCATCAATCTGACAGCGGATCTGATCGTGAAAGGAATCAAGGTGCAAGGCAATGAGTAGTGAAGTGACAAATCCTTTCGAGACCAACGATCAGGAGCGGCGAGGGAAGAAGATCGAACTTGCTGTTAAGTACTCCACTTTGGCCATGACCTGGCTGTTGATTATTCCCGTGTTGGCCATCATCATCTTTTTGGTTTACAAAGCCTGGCCGGCACTCTCCGTTGAATTCCTGTTGGATAACCCTGAGAAGAAGATGACGGCCGGTGGGATTTGGGGGCCACTGATCGGAACTTTTTTCCTGGTCCTGGTATCACTCATCATCGCCGCTCCGATTGGCATCCTGGCAGGTGTTTACCTCAATGAATTTGCCCGGGACAACTGGCTCACTCGGTTTATCAACCTTGCCGTAGTGAATCTCGCTGGCGTCCCAAGTATTGTTCACGGATTGTTTGGCTTAGGAGCATTTGTGTACTTCCTGGGGATGGACCGATGTTTGTTAGCTGCATCCTGTACGGTCGCCGTCATGACGTTGCCGGTGATCATCACCAGTACAAAAGAGGCGTTAGCTTCGGTTCCCATGTCGTTCCGGGTTGCTTGCTGGAATATGGGTGCGACGAAATGGCAGACGATTCGAACCATTGTCTTACCAAATTCGATCAGCGGAATTCTGACGGGCGTCATTTTACAGGTCGCGCGAGCGGCAGGCGAGACCGCTCCGATTCTTTTCACCGGAGCGATGATCTCTTCACGAATCGCTGATTCGGGCTGGGATGCGATGGTTCCCTACGGATTAGAAGATCGGTTTATGGCACTTTCCTACCACCTCTATATCATTTCCACACAGTGGCAAAATGTACCTGAATCTTTCAAGTTTGGTACAGCTGCCGTGATGATCGGGTTGGTGATCGCTGTGAACAGTCTTTCCATTGGTTTCCGAATTTACTTACGTGCAAGAAAGAAGTGGTAGTGCTATGGATTACCAGGTTGAATTTCGCGACGTAAGTGTTTCCTACGGAAAAGATGTCGCCTTAAAAAATATTAATTTGCAGATTCCCAAAAACGAGATCTTTGGGATCATCGGCCCTGCCAACGCCGGCAAAACGACATTTCTCAAAGCGATCAATCGTACGTTGGAATTCATCCACAGTGCCAAAACCAAAGGCGAGATTCTGTTTGATGGTAAGAATGTCCAACAGATAAGAAACGTGTACGGATTGCGGCGGAAGGTCGGAGTGGTCTTTCCGCTTCCGGTTGGCCTGCCGATGTCCATTTATGAAAATGTTGCCTATGCGCCGCGACGCTCGGGCATCCACGACAAACAGGACCTCGAAGAAATCGTTGTCCGTTGTCTCAAGCAGGCAATGCTGTGGGATGAAGTCAAAGATCGCCTGGATATGCTCGGCACCAAACTTTCAGGTGGTCAGCAACAGCGACTGACGATTGCCCGCGCTTTATCTCATTCTCCGGATGTGCTTTGTCTCGATGAGTTTTCCATCGCGATTGATCCGGTTACCACCATGAAGATTGAAGATGTATTAGCAGACCTCAAAGATGAAATGACCATCATCCTGGTCACAAATTTGGTTCAGCAGGCTCGCCGCTTAGCCGATCAAACTGCCTTCTTTAATAAGTCCGAACTTATTGAAGTCGGTCCCACAGAAAAAATATTTACGACGCCCGATAATCAACTCACTTACGATTATGTCACAGGAGACTTTGGATAATGTCTACAGTCGCACCCCAGCTTACACGTACGGAATTTACACCTACCTCTCCGAAGCGTGCGGACGAGTACAGTATTCGTACGGATGATCTGTCACTTTGGTACGGTGATTTCCAGGCCCTGATGAATGTCTCGGTGAAAATCAAAAAGGGGATTATCACCGGACTCATCGGCCCTTCAGGCTGCGGAAAAACCACGTTACTGAGATGCTTCAACCGTATCAACGAACGATACGGCAATGTCACCACGACTGGTGATATCGAAATTCTGGACAAGAACATCTACGATGAGGATGTCTCGGTACGACAGTTACGACGCAGCGTGGGTATGGTTTTCCAACGCCCTAATCCATTACCGATCTCCATTTATGACAACGTGTTGTTCGGCATGGGAATTCATGACGCTCATAAATCACTTTCCAAAAGTGAGCGTCATGACGTGGTCGAAGAAGCACTGCGTGAAGTCGATCTCTGGAACACCGTCAAAGATCGACTCAAAGATCGTGCCACCACACTAACGCTTGAACAGCAACAAAAGCTCTGTATTGCCCGACTCTTACCACTGAAACCAGATATCATCTTAATGGATGAGCCCTGTAGCGCTTTGGATGCCGAAGGGATTGAAAAAGTAGAGAATCTCATCGAGTCTCTACGAGAAGACTATACCGTAGTGATTGTCACTCATAATATGGCTCAGGCTCGCCGGGCAACTGACGAGTGTATCTTTATGTTGCTTGGAGAAATCATTGAGCACTCCAAGACTTCCGAAATGTTTCTGAATCCTCAACATGAAAAAACTGAAATGTACATTCAGGGGCGATACGGATAATGCGTCGATTCGATCAGGAATTATCGGAATTGCACCATCAGCTTATCGAAATGGGTACGCTGGCGGAGTCCATGGTCACCACGGCAGTCAAAGCTCTGGATGATCTCACGTTGGATGTCAACGACGCTATTCAGGCATCCGAGCACATGCTCGATGAAATGCAGAACACCATCGATAAAGAAGTCGTTCGCATCCTGACAGTCTACTCACCTGTCGCAACGGATCTCCGTTATGTACTGACTGTCTCGCATGTCACCTCAAGCCTCGAGCGAATTGGTGATCAGGCTACGAATGTGATCGGCCTGCTGCAACTGATGCTGGCTCGCTCCTCGACAAAACCGGAGCCTCGGATCATTCAAATGGGTCATGCCGTCATTGAGATGCTGCATGGAGCCATCGGTGCTTACATAAATCGCAATGGAAAAGAAGCCGAGAAGTACCGTAATCGAGACGAATATGTTGATTCACTCAATGACCAAATCATGCGTGAAGTGCTCAGTGAAGAGGTTGCCCTGGAAGCTCTCAAAGGCGAGCCGAATATCGCCGGTCCGCTGGCTCAAATCCTCATCGCACGTGCGTTAGAACGAGTTGGTGACCAGGCCTGTAACATTTGTGATCAGGTTCCATCATTGCTGGGCGATAATCACTAGAGCAACAACGGGCTTTGTCGGCTCCTTTGCATGAAAACCCTGCCGCTATAAACTAACGAATAGCTACCACGATTCCGTTGTCCACCAATTTTGCCTCAAAGGCCTTATGGTAAAGCAAACCGTTCTCATCATCGAAGATGAACCTGAGTTACAGGAGATTCTGACGTATAACCTTGAATCTCAGGGGTATGTCGTCCACGTTTGCGATCATGGAACGCGGGGCCTGGAAGCCGTTCAAAAACTGATTCCCGATATAATCCTGCTCGATGTCATGCTGCCCGGCATGGACGGCCTCGAAGTTTGTCGTCATCTGCGAAGTAACAAAGCTACCAAGCGAATCCCGATCATGATGCTGACGGCCAAAAGCGAAGAGGTGGATCAACTCGTTGGTTTCCAGATGGGTGCTGATGACTATGTCACCAAGCCTTTTAAGGTTCGCGTGCTGATTGAACGCATTAAGTCGCTGCTGCGTCGCGCCAATCAACCCAAAGACGATGAATCTCAAGTTCTCAGTGTAAACGGAATTATCCTGGATCGACTCCAGTTCCGAGTTTCCATTGATGGGGAATCGGTGACCTTAACACCTACCGAGTTCGACTTACTGTGGCAACTGATGGAGCATCCCGGGCGAGCTTTCAAACGCTATCATTTGATGGATGCTGTGATGGGAGACAACACGGTTGTTCTGGAACGGACGATTGACGTACACATCCGGGCGTTGCGAAAAAAGATGGGGAGCAAAGCTGATTTGATCGAGACGGTTCGTGGAATTGGTTACCGACTAAGGAGTACTTATTAGTCACTGCTTGCAGTGAATGTTTATTCCTATGTTTACCTCTCGCCTGTTCTGGAAACCCTTCGTCTATTTCTCCATCCTGATCACTCTTGTGAGTTTGATCGGTGGTTACACGACATCGAAGTGGCAAAATGACCAATTGAAAGAACAACTGCGTGCACGCTTGCGTGATACTGCGATATCGCTGGAAGACGTCGCTCGTAAATCGCTGGTTTCCGGTGATTTTGCTCATGTGCAAGATATCATTCAGAAGATTAATGCTCAGACGAAGGTACGTATTACCGTCGTCGCAGAAGATGGAACGGTCTATGCTGATTCCGATAAAGACCCTCAAGTGATGGAAAACCATGCCGGTCGTGAAGAAATAATTAAGGCTTCTCAGAACAGCGAAGGCGACAGTGAGCGTTTTAGTGACACGCTTCAAATCGGAATGGTTTACTATGCCTTTCGCATAGAACATCAGGGTGAAATTCTGGGATACGTCCGTAGCGCGTTGAACACTTCGGCGATTAACGATCAAATTGCTGATATTCAGTTACGAATCGTCAAGCTGGTTTTCATAGTGGTTATTCTGGGCCTGTTGATGACCGGAATCGTAATCTCTCGTATGACGCGGCCTGTCGTACAGCTCATTGAAGAAGCGCGGGAACTTACGTCAGCCCAATTGGGTAAAACGGTCGAACATGGGTTCGATGATGAAATCAGTGAACTGAGCCGGTTACTCAACGAGCTCAGCAGTGCATTGGCTGATCGCATGGCTCAGCTAGAGCAAAACCATCATGAACTCCTGACAGTACTCGAGGGCATGGATGAAGGTGTCATCGCTGTGGATGAAAATGAACGCATCCGCTTTGCCAATGAAGCCGTCTGTGAGATGTTTGATCTGGATTTACAACGTGACCAGGGACGGCCTATCTGGGAAGTCATTCGTTTTCAAATGGTCGAGACAGTCATTAACCAGGCCAGGAAAACCAGCGAACACTTTCGAGGCGAGATGGAACTGCTGGGACCACCTGTACGGTTTCTGGCACTCGATGCTTCCTCCATTCCCACTCAGGAGAAAGATGCGTCCGGAATCATTATTGTCGTCCATGACATTACCGAAGTGAGGCGATTGGAAAATATGCGACGCGATTTTGTCGCCAATGTTTCGCATGAACTTAAAACTCCGCTTGCCTCGATTCAAGCCTATGCGGAAACGCTGATAGATGGCGCTCTGGAAGATCAGGACAACAACCGAAATTTCCTTAACCGTATTGTCGAACAATCGGAACGGCTCCACCTACTGATTCAGGATCTTCTAAGTATCGCACGAGTTGAATCCAGCACTCAGACAACCGAGTACTCTGTCGTCAACGTGACGGAGGTAGTGGAGAAGTGTATTCAGTACCACCAACCTCGGGCCAAAAAGAAATCCATCTCTCTGGAAGTGAATTCACCCCAAGGCGTAGCCATTTATGGAGAACCTGAAGGCATCCGTCAAATCCTCGATAATCTGGTCGATAATGCCATTAAGTATACTCCCGAAAATGGTACTGTCTCCGTCGACGTGCAGACGCAAGAAAAACAGGTCATTCTCAAAGTGAACGACAGTGGTATTGGTATTTCTGAAGAGCACTTACAGCGTATATTCGAACGATTCTACCGCGTGGATAAAGCTCGATCCCGCGAGTTAGGAGGTACGGGATTGGGGCTTTCGATTGTAAAGCATCTGGTGAATGCTTTCGGAGGAACAATCGAGGTGACTAGCAATCCGGACCAGGGGACATCCTTCATAGTCACATTGCCTCGTGCTGAAGCAGGGCAACCGACAGTTCCAACGGATTCTTAGAATTCCTCATTGTCAAAAACTGGTATGTCCCTCATAATCTGCTGATTAATCCCATCAATCCTCTCCTACCTCTCGCCCCCCTTCCGGAATTCCCCCCTTGTCCACTGCCGCGGCAGCCCCTGATAACAGGCTTTACGATCGCTCCTTCTTGCTGGCTTTTTTGAGTCAGGTACTGTTCGTGCCTGCAAATGCCGCTCTAGTGCACTACGCTGAATGGGTGCAATTCCTCTATCCGGGTGATGAGGATAAAGCCCTGTTGGAATTAGGATACATCACTTCCTTCGGTGCCATCGTCGGATTTGTCACTCGCCCCTGGCTCGGTCAGCTCGTCAATCGCCTGGGGGCTCGCACTATCTGGATGATTGGATATCTACTCTTCATTGCCGGCTTCATGGGCAACTTGATGCTGGACGACGTGAACTGGGTGATCTACTCGTTGCGTGGAATTATGTTTCTGGGAGTTGCTTCCATTTTTACCAGTTCGATCACTTACATCACCCTGACAACTCCTGAATCCCGTCGTACTGAAGCCATCGGTATTCTGGGCGTGGGTGGCTTTATTGGATTTCTCATCGGCCCGATGATCGGTGATATGATACTGGGAACGAATCCCGGTTTGGTTGAATTCGAACAGTTTTTTTGGATGGGCTCTGTCTGTGTAATGGCCTCCATGTCGCTACTGTTCTTTATGCCTTCGCCACCAGGAAACGTACAGGCCGGCTCACTCTCGCTGAAGCAATTCATCCGTACCTGTAGAACGTACTGGCCAGGTAGCATCATCTACGTCAACATTGCCTTTGGCCTCAGTATGACCGTACCTCTTCACCTGCTTAAAAAGTTTGTGCTGGATAACGAATTGAACGGAGTGATGGTTGGTGAATTGGGATTCATCACCATCTTCTATCTCGTCTATGCAGGCTGGGGGATGACAATTCGCATTCTGCTGAAGAATGCTCCTGACCGAATTGGCCGACGAAAAATACTCTGTGTTGGTGTCATTTCTATGGTCCTGGGGTACTGTGGCTACTGCACCATCTCTGTCGGGAATATGTGGATGGTACTCGTTCCGGCACTGTTATGTGGAACCGGTCACGGCCTGACCTATCACTGTATGACTGCTTTATCCATCCAGACATTTCCGAGCGAAAATCGGGGAACCGGATCTGCTTTGGCTCTGATGGCCTTCGATTGTGGCATCCTTGTCGGAATGCCGGTGATGGCTCGACTCGTGGTTTGGCAGGGCTACAACGCTATGTTCCTAACCGTCGCAGCCACAATAACGATCATTTCCGCCATCTACTTCAAGCAAAACGGAATTCGATAGCCCTTAATCCTCCGGAGTTGTACCGTACAATATCGTGTATGGCTAAACTCTACTTCTACTACTCCACGATGAATGCCGGCAAGTCAACGATGTTGCTGCAGGCCAGCTATAACTACCGTGAACGTGGTATGCACCCGCTGATTCTCGCACCAGCAATCGACAATCGGGATGGTGAAAACAGTGTTTCCTCAAGGATCGGCCTTACCGCGCCTGCCACTCCATTCCATACGACAGACAATTTACTGGTACTCGTTACTACTTTGCGTGAAACACAAACGATTGATTCGGTCTTCATCGACGAAGCTCAGTTCTTAGAAGCGAGTCAGGTAAAACAACTTTCGGACGTAGCGGATGAATTAGATATTCCCGTTCTTTGCTATGGTCTACGGACAGACTTTCAGGGAAACCTGTTCCCCGGCAGCGAACAATTACTTGCCTGGGCAGATGATTTAACTGAAATCAAAACGATTTGTCACTGTGGCCGAAAAGCCAACATGGTCTTGAGAATTGATGCGGATGGAAATGTCATTAAGCAGGGCGCCCAAATCAAAATCGGCGGTAATGACGATTACATCTCTGTCTGTCGAAAGCACTTTAAAACCGGTATGATTAGCCGTCGTGATGATGAACTCCTACTAGAGGGATTTGATGAGTAACTTAACAGGCAGAAATGTACTGGTAACCGGCTCCACCCAGGGTGTCGGTCAGGCAATCGTGATCGCCATGGCACAAGCCGGTGCCAATGTTGTCATTCATGGTCTTCAGGATGATGCTTCAGCTCAACAAACACTGCGGACATGCCTGGAAACCGGTGTGCAGGCGCATCTGATCACCGGTGACCTGGCAAGTGATGCTCCGGATCCGACCGCGGAAGTTTACCAGCAGGCCCTCCATGCAAATCCTGAAATTGACACGCTGGTGAATAATGCTGGTACTTATATCGATGTGCCATTTCTGGAAATGGATATGGCTCGATTTGAGAAGACGATGCGGTTAAATGTCTATTCGTACTTTTTCCTAACGCAACACTTTGCAAAACATTGGGTCGCTAATGATATCGCTGGCCGTGTTCTGATGATCGGATCCATCAATGGACGTCTGGCTGAAGATGTGCACACTGCTTACGATACTTCGAAAGGCGCGATTGAAATGATGGTGAAATCCGTTGCCGTTTCGCTGGCTCCTCACCAAATACGCGTCAATGGTTTGGCTCCCGGACTATTTTATACTCCCCTCACAGCCCCCGCTCTGGACGACCCGGAATTCATGCAATGGATGCAAAAACACACGCCCAATGGCCAGGTGCCGGGTGCCGAAGTATGTGGTGAGTCGGCAGTCTATCTGGTAAGCGATGCGGCAAAGCATGTTTGTGGCCACATGCTCATGGTCGATGGTGGAATGAGTGTCTGGCAACAACCTGATCCATAACAGAGGCATACCTCATGAACATACTATCTCTCCCTGACTCAAACGGGCAGGAAACATCACTCAGCACGCTATGGGAAGATCAGCCCGTTGCATTCTTTTTTATGCGGCATCTTGGTTGAGTCTTCTGTCGCGAGCAGATGGTCAATCTGCGTAATCAACAAACTGAATTTGAAGCTGCTAAGGTTACCCCGGTAGTCATCGTTATGGCCACTCCCATGCAGGCAGCACCGGTGGTCGAGAAACTGCGATTCCCATTTACGGTACTCTGTGACCCAGAACAAATCGCCTATCAGCATTTTGAAATTCCCCGGGGACGTCCCTGGCAGTATCTGGGACCAAAATTGTGGTTGGCCGGAGCGCGTGCCTTAGTTCGTGGGGGTATGGGCAAACCGCTTAATGACATTACCCAAATGCACGGTACGCTCGTTATTGATACTGATGGTGAGGTTATATACCGGCGACACGGAGAGCACTCAGCAGACTACATCACGGCTGCCGAAGTCATTTCTGCCTTAAAGTAATCGTTCGTTGAGAATTATTCATTGCCAGAATCCAGCAGATGACACATAATTCCTACTTCAAACCAGTCATTTGCACCTACTAAAAGACAACATGTACGACCTGATTATCAGCGACATCGACGGTTGCCTTTCTCCGGAAGATTCCTCACCGCTCAACGTCGAAAAACTTAGCCGCATTGCAGATCACAATCGACTCGCCTTCGCAAACAATGACCGACCTAAGCTCACACTATGTACAGGTCGGCCGATTCCCTTTGCAGAGGGATTGTGTCGATTACTACAAAATTCAGGCATTCCATGTGTGGCGGAAAATGGAGTTTGGCTGTACGACCCTTCCTGTAATGGCTATCTGATGGATCCCTCCATCACGGATCAACAACTGGAGATGGTACATGAAGCCGAATTGTTCTCGTTGAAAAACTACCGTCAGGAAGGCCTTACACTGCAGCCCGGAAAATCTGCATCCGTCACGCTTTATCACCCTGATCCTGCCGTGCTGCAACGGATCGCACCTCAACTACAAGACGAATTTGATCGCAATGGTTTTGAATTCCGAGTCTCTTTAACTTTGTTCTACATCAACTGTGATTTACCACAGATCACAAAAGCCTCAGGCATTGACCGCCTGCTGGAAAGAACCGGTGTTGACGCCAGCCGCACAGCGGGGATTGGTGACACCAGCAGCGATTTGGCGATCGCTGACAGAGTGCAGACGTTTGGCTGTCCGGCCAATGCGATAGAATCTGTCAAAGCTGTTGCCGACTATGTATCTCAGCATGAACAGATTGATGGTGTACTGGACTTCATGAATTACCTGATGGAACAGTAGCGGCCATGGCCAATCACGTTCGCATTGCCGTTCAACTCCTAATCGTCCTCTGTGTCGCTCACCTCACCGTGGACGTGCTGGCAACAACGACCGTCAGCCTGCTTCCTACCATGGAAGAACATTTAGGTTTGGAAAAGGGTGGTTTTCTGATCGGTTACATTATCTGGCGAGTCGCCGATAGTTGTGGCCAAATGTGTTTTGGCTACCTGGGAGATCGAATCCGACTTCGAGCTATCATCTGGGCAGGGCCACTATTTTCACTCTTTTGTTTCTCCTTTATTGGCTATGCTAATTCGCCTATCAGCATGACGATCCTCCTGATTTGTGGAGGCATGGGCGTTGCCGCCTTTCACCCGGAAGCTGCGACCACCGCCGGAAACCTCTCTCCCAAAAATCGTAATCGTTGGTTAGCATTTTTTGCTCTCTCGGGATATCTCGGGCAATCCGTTGGCCCGGCCTACGGAGGATGGGTGTCCGATACCTTTCAACTTCAGGGGTTAACCTATAACTTCTACTGGTGCTTACCCCTGCTAACACTCGTTGGCATCACATTGCATTGGTTCTCCAATGAACAGGAGCAACAGATTGCTCAAAGTGGGAATGCTGACAATCAGCCAATACTCAACAGCACCGCTCCAGCTCCGGCAGGCCAGATGGCCCTGCTGTTTGTGGGAGGCGTCTTCCGAGTGATGCCCGCTCTGGGAGTTCCCATTGTGATGTCGTATGTGCTAACCGAATCTACTGACACCGTTAAAGGAACAGTCGCAAGCTATTTCATGGCCGGACTGGGAATTGGCGGAATCGCCTGTGCCTTTGGATTTGGCAGTAAACGCCAGCGTTTAACATTGTGGTTGCCGGCGCTGCTCACCACCGTTCCGGTGGTCATGATCGGATATGCCAGTATCGACCCCTGGTTTTATCTATTCGATGTGATTCCTGTCGCTGAACTTTTCGTACTGTCACTGGTCGCAGGGATCTTGCAGGGAGTGGCGATGCCAATCTTTATTAGCTACGCTCAGCAAATCATGCCAGCCGGCCAGCGGTTTGCCAGCTCCTTAACGATGGGCGTGACCTGGGGAACCGGGACGCTCGTGTTTTACGCAGCGATGGCTTTTTTCCAATGGCAGGATAACCTCAAGGGAATCTTCTGGTTCTTTTCAGCCGGCTGCGTCGTTTGTGCAGTCTGCAGCTATTTACTGCGTCCGATTTCAGATTACAAAATGCCTTCAGAGTCGGAACCTGAAGAATTGTAAGTGGACACGATGCCCGCTACAGATAATTTCTATTTGTCTGGTTGTCGGCTCCTCCGACGACGCGAATCGCTTCCACCATGGTTGGCTTTTCTCGACGGTCGATAACCGTGCACCCGTCAACGATACATCGCCGGCACTCTCGCAATTCAATTCCACAGTGAAGAGGATCCAGCACCTGGCAATGCCCGATGGTAACATCCTGACAATTCTCCAGAGTGATTCCGGCGCCGCGATCCGGGCTACCATAACAAAGATGTTCTGTTTGCAAGCCTGTTAATACACCGGCGGAACAATCCACGAACTTAAGGCCATCACGTTGCGCTGCATCAGCATCACTTCTCCAAACAAACGTATTGCTACCGATCGAAAATCCGTGGCAGCGTTCGAAATAGACTGACAGATCCTGTGAATCATAGATCGTATTACCTGTGACAGTGATACGCCCTCCGTCTCGCATATCGATACCCCGGGTTTGGCTACCAAGCACGTTCCCCGTGATGGCGACTAGACGATTGGAGTACTGATCTGTATTTCCATTCCCCCAGATACGTACATTCGCTCCGCCCGGTTGAATCGTCGCCTGAATTGTATTGCTGGCAATCGTGACTTCTGAGATGACTCCCTTACGCGCGTCAAACCAGATCTCTGCTCCCAACGGTCCATCGCCCTCATCTTCTCCGGGTGAGTTATTGTATTCAATGTCGTTGCCGGTGATTTGCAGGTTGTGCACATCGCCATCCAGTGACTTAATACCGGACTTTCCGTTCCAGGAGATGTGATTTCCATGCACGATGATTTGATGCAAGTTGCAGCGGTCAAAATACAGACCATGGTGCGAGTTATTCAAAAGATGGCTATCTGAAAGAATAAAATCGCGGTTACGTTCGACTAAGTGAATGCCAATTTTACATTCCCTAACCAAAACACGCGAAATCACTGTTTTGGTGGTCTTCTTTAATTCAATACCAACGGCTTGGGGATGCCGTCCCAGTATTTCGAAGCCTTCCAAAATTGGCATTCGTTCGTTTTCCCAGGTCGAATCCTGATAGCTCGATGGCGATGCTGTCCCATTGTGATTCCCCAGAATTCTAATCGCCGGTCCCTGCCCTTCCATGATGATTCGGGAAGCACCACTGCGACCGGAGATCCCTCCGTATCCGTTATTCACCGTATCAATAAGCAGGGTCCGGGTAATACGGTAAGTACCTTTTTCAAGATCCAATACACCGTCGCCAGCATTCAGAGCATGTTGCAATGCGTCTGTATCATCTGCCACACCATCACCAACAGCACCAAAATGATAAACACTCATGAAGTCATTCCATTTATTTGCGAATCGCAATTCTACAGGGGATAATCGAAGCCGTGACCACGTTACCAGGTCACATCACTATTTATTCATTGTCTCTCATCGCGAAGACAAATGCGACAAGACGTCGCAAGATACAGGAGCATGATTATGCGAATTTGGACAACCTTACTATTCCTGAGTTTCACGATCTCATTGTTTGGACAAGGATCCAAGCTCAGTCCGGTGAACTCGACGATCGTCAATAGCGTCTCTTCCAACGCTGAGTTGATTAAACAAACAAATCAGGCTATCTGGAAACTTGCTGAAGTCGGACTCGAAGAACGACAATCATCTGCCCTGCTACAACATCACCTTTCTCAGGCAGGTTTTAAGGTGGAGAAGGGAATTTCCAAGATGCCCACCGCGTTTGTTGCCAGCTATGGTTCCGGCCACCCAATCATCGGGATACTCGCTGAATACGATGCGCTTCCGGGACTTAGCCAGCAAGTTGCTGATCACCAAACTCCTGTTACCGAAGGGGGCAATGGGCATGGTTGTGGTCATAGTGGACTGGGCGCAGGAGCCTTAGGTGCTGCTTTGGCCATCAAATCTGCAATGGATAAGCATGATCTCAAAGGAACGATTCGATTGTATGGGACGCCCGCCGAGGAAACGGTTATCGGAAAAGTCTATATGACACTTGATGGAGTGTTTGACGACCTCGATGTTTGCCTGCACTGGCACCCCGGCGACAAAAACAACACTTACGCTGGAAGTAGTAAAGCCTTAGTGTCCGCAAAATTCACTTTCGATGGTACAGCTGCCCATGCAGCAGGTAGCCCGGAAGATGGACGCAGCGCACTCGATGCCGTCGAACTTATGAACGTCGGAGCCAATTTCATGCGTGAGCACATCAAAGAGGATGCTCGGCTACATTATGTCATCACCAACGGCGGCGGTGCTCCGAATGTCGTGCCACCCAAAGCAACCGTTTGGTATTTCTGTCGCGCCGATCGGCACGAAGATGTCGAGTACAACTTCAAGTGGCTGAAGGATATTGCCAAAGGAGCTTCACTCATGACGCGTACCAGGCTCACAGTGCAAGTCGATACGGATTGCCACGAAATCATTCCAAACATTGCACTTTCCAGGCAGCTCGTAAAAAACATGCAGTTGATCGGAGCTCCGGAATTCACTCAGGAAGAAGAAAACTTTGCTCGCAAATTACAAGCACCACTGGTTGCTCAGTTTGGTCGCGAATACCCGCTCGCTTTGGATGGTCGTGTTCACCCGGTCACACAAAATCCGGAAAGCAGTAAAGGCTCCACGGACGTTGGGGATATCAGTTGGCGTGTACCTACCAGTGGCATTCGGGCGACCTGTTTTATTGCGGACGCTCCGGGCCACAGCTGGCAAAATGTTAGCTCTATCGGCAGTTCCATTGGTGAAAAGGGAATTCTATTTGCCTCGAAAGTGTTGGCAACGACGGCTGTTGAACTGATGCAAAACCCTAAACAGGTCTTAGCGGCCAAAGCTGAATGGCAGCAACGTATGGAGGGCAAAAAATACTTTACCTTCATTCCGGAAGGGCAAAGTGTTCCCAAATCGATCCGATAGTCACATGCTGGAAACTTCCCGGCTAATCTTACGCCCCTGGACGATGCTAGATCTGCAGAGCTTTCATGCTATCTGTCAAAAATCCGAGGTCATGAAGTATATTGATAACCCCTGGAACAGTGAACGAGTTCGGGAGTTTATACGTAATGAACAACAGCAATTCAAGCAGCTTGGTCACTGTCGCTGGGCTCTGGAGTTAAAAACCCTTAATCGCCTGATCGGTTTTTGTGGATTTCGGCCGCTTCAGGATGATGATCGACAACTTGAAATCGGCTGGCGGCTTGATTCGGATTACTGGCAGCAAGGCCTGGGGTTTGAAGCTGCCGAGCTGGTGATTAACGACGCTTTACAAAACCTGTCTCCGACACGTTTATTTGCCAAAATTCATGTGCATAATCAGGCATCCTTAGCATTAGCAAAAAAACTCGGCTTCGAAATCACTAAACGCATACCGGTTGCTGAATTCGACGACTTCCTATTGGATTACCCGCTCATTGCCAATCAGGAGATTAAGTCATGTTAAGCAATCACTTCCTTTCGGCTCTTTTTAAGAGTGTCATCTGCGTCACCTGCTGCCAGGCTGATGTCATCGTGTTTTCTGCTGACAAATCAGAAGGTGTTACTATCCGGACTAATGGACAATCGGCAGCGAGTAGCAGCTTACCTGATTCTGTTCACTGATTACCTGAACCAACCGTAGTCAACTCAGCAAGTTTTTACTCAAAGCGAATTTGTTTGAAGGCCTGAACCTGTTTTGTCAAAGCTGTTTCAACGGGCAAGCGTTCCATCGAACTCGCTCCGTAGAATCCATGGACGCCGGTGGTTCGTGACAACACAAACTGAGCATCTTCGGGCATGGCGATGGGGCCGCCGTGACACAATACAATAATATCGTCGCGGACACTTTTGGCGGCATCGGCAATCCGCTGAACACGATCGATACTTTGTTCCAACGTCAAAGCCGTCTCAGCTCCAATCGAACCTTTGGTGGTCAGGCCCATATGAGCGACAATAACATCCGCTCCGGCCGCCGCCATCTGTTCCGCTTCCTGCTCAATAAATGCATAGGGCGTAGTGAGTAAATCTTTTTCACGAGCGAGCCTGACTAAGTCAACTTCCCGATCATAGCCCATCCCGGTCTCTTCCAGATTAGCTCGAAAGTTTCCATCAATCAGTCCGACCGTCGGGAAATTCTGGATGCCGGCGAAGCCAATCGCTTTCACCTGATCTAAGAACTTATCCATTTGACGGAACGGATCCGACGCACAGACACCTGCAAGAACGGGCGTATCTTCAACTACAGTCAAAACCTCTCCAGCCATCTCCATCACGATTTCGTTCGCGTCGCCGAACGGCATTAACCCGGCCAGAGAACCACGTCCTGCCATGCGATACCGGCCTGAGTTGTAGATGATGATTAAATCGATACCACCGGCTTCTTCAAACTTGGCACTGATCCCCGTGCCCGCACCGCCACCAATAATCGGAACTCCGGCATCAATGCGATCCCGCAGGAGCGTTAGTGTTTGTTCTCTGGTAAAACTCATAACTTCGTTTGTCTCCACAAGTCCAAAAGCAACTCCACTGCCTTTACAGCAAATGCTTCCTCATTAATATTGACATCTATTTCATAGACTGGGATATCATCGTTCAGGTGCTCCCGGATAGCATCAAATAATGCCTGGTCTGCTTCCCGATCGCAAAAAAGTTCCCCCTCTCCATCCAGAATCGAGACACCTTTCAGCGGAAATAAGAATGCAACCGGTCCCATCGCCTGATTGGCCTTCTCAGCAAAGATTTCTCCCAACTGCCGGTTCTCTTCCACGTTTGTTCGCATTAGTGTTACCGCTGGGTTCCAGTGATAAAACAGGCGATTGGCCTTCCGGTATTTTGGGGGCACGGTATCCGGCGCATTGAAGTTCACCATGTCGACACAGCCGGGGACAATCAAATGCGGAATCCCTGCCTGACCGGCCGCAGCAAGTCTGTTGGGACCGGCACTAAACACGCCTCCACAAAGTTCATCCGCCCATTCGGTCGTCGTTATATCCAAACAAGCATCGACTAACCCTTGCTGAATCAGTGACTCCATCGTCTGTCCGCCGGTACCGACCGCATGAAACACGAGAACCTCGTAGCCCTCTTCATCCAGTATTTTCCGACAGGAATCCACACACTCTGTGGTGTTTCCAAACATACTGGCGACAACAATCGGCCGGTCGTCATTCGCTACCGGTACATCTGTAGCTAGCATGCCAATCAATGCACCAACGGCGCGTGTATAGGTAACCCGGCTGATGCGATTAATCCCTGACACATCCGTAGCGGACGGGTACAGCACAATATCGCTCGCTCCGACATAGGTGGAAGTGTCGCCACTTGCCACTGTACAGACACAAACTTTAGGAACTCCCAGGGGCAGGCATCGCATCGCAGCAGTGACCATCGTGGATCCTCCTGAACCTCCCATCCCGAAAACAGCATCGATCCTGCCCTCTGCGTATAAGGATTGCGAGATTGCAGCGGCGCCTTCGGCCATCACTTGCATGGCTTGTCCCCGATCTCCTGCATCACGTAATTCCTGAATCGACTCCTCGACCGCGGCGGCAACCTGCGCCGCTTCAATATCCACTGGAAACAAGGAGGTCGTCCCCAGAACACCCGTATTAACCGTCAAAACCTGGAGTTGGTTTTCAATCAGCAGGTCACGAACAAAGGCATATTCGGGGCCTTTCGAATCAAAGGCTCCGATGAGAAGAACGGTTTTGCTCATACTATCTACTCAATAGACCTCGTTCACGCATCCACTGTTCACAACGCGCGGGCCAACGGTGACTGTTCGATTCTGTAACCCGGAGCCCATAGCCATGTCCCCCTGTTTCAGTAATATGCATTTCAGCCGGAACATCTACCCGCTTCAATGCCAACCACATCAGCACGCTACTTTCCGGAGTCACTCCATCGTTATAGGCATGTGCCATAAACATGGGAGGTGTAGCTTTCGTTACGTTGGCTTCCGGTACGAGGTTCCCATCACTGCCGGTGAGATAGGCCGGGTATATTAATATGGCAAAATCGGGACGACTACTGGTTTTATCAATCTCGTCGACTGCTTTGTAATTTCGTTTCTCAAAATGCATGGAAGTCATGGCGGCGAGGTTACCCCCGGCGGAAAATCCCAAAATACCAATCCGCTCGGGATCCAAATTCCATTTACCGGCGTGAGCTCGAACATAACTCATCGTTCGCTGAGCGTCCTGTAGAGGAGCATGGTATGGGGGTAAACCCTGACGACGGGGCACTCGGTATTTAAGCAGTACTGCATTCACTCCCAGAGTATTTAACCATTCACAGACTTCTGTTCCTTCGAGGTCCCAGGCCAGGATGTTGTAACCACCGCCCGGGCAAACGACGACGGTCGTCCCGGTATTGTTCTCTTTATCAGCAGGATAAAACGTAAGTGTCGGAATGCTGACATTGGAAATTCTCAGCACCTGTTTTTTTCCCGGCTCACTGGGCGTAGCGGTCTCTTCACCAATATCTCCTTGTTCCCCCGGAACTGTCCCCGGCCATACTTTGATCGGTTTTTCAACGGCATACGTCATGCCGGACAGCACTGTAAAAATTACGACAAACAGAATGGTGAGTCTTAAGCTCATTTCATTTCTTTCATATCAATAGATTTTGATGCGTATTAATTAAGCAGCAGTTTCTGTAGCACTACGTTGTTTTTTCCACGCAATACATCGTTGTAACAGGGATATTATAGATAGCATCCACGCTTGTTTCATTACACCACGCTGTTATTCGAAAGAACTTCGATGATCAATAACATAAGTATTCTCTTTGGACGTCTATTGCATAAAGTCGCACACAAGCTGATCAAGAAATACTATCCGAAGATCCAGATCACTGGTGCCGAGCAAATCCCTGAGGATGGCCCAGTCCTATTTTGTGCGAATCATCCCAATTCGTTAATCGATCCAATTCTGATCGGTGTGACTGCAAAGCGACCCGTTAGTTTTATGGCCAAGGCGCCACTCTTCAATACTCCGATTATCGGGCCGATCATGCGAGCACTAGGCATGGTTCCCGCCTATCGGGGACGCGATGATTCAAGTCAGGTCAAGAAAAACCAAAAGAGTCTGGGACGAGTTGTAAAAGGATTGGCCTCCGGTCGAGCTATGGGAATATTCCCGGAAGGCGTCTCGACGGACTTGCGTCAGCTGGGGTTAGTCAGAGGTGGTGCGTCACGAATTGCGTTACAAGCTCTGGAACAAGGGGTCGAAGACCTTGTTATCATTCCGCTGGGAATTAATTACGAACGTAAAGAACGGTTAGGCAGCAAAGTCTGGATCAATGTTGGGGAACCTATCGCGTTAAAAGAATTTGCCCGTGAGAACAAATCCGAACAAGACAAACAACCTAGCGAAGATAAAGTATTACGACGCAAATTAACCGGAGCGATCGAATCGCATTTGAAAGACGTCATCGTACATTTGGATAATGCCGACTGGGATCCTCTGCTCGACGATCTCGAAACACTGATTGATCATTCCAAACACAAAGCCTCACTGAAAGTGCCCAAGTTAATTCGACGAAAACGAATTGCAGATGCTTTGAATTATTTCTACCAGGAGGAGCCGGAAACCGGCGAGAAAGTAGTTAATCAGATTCGGGCATATCATCAAACTGTAAGATCCGCAGGGCTCGTTATCGACGACCCAATCCTACAACGTGGCAGCCTTAAAACCACCTTTAAAATCCTGGGGAAAATTCTGCACCTGATTGTTTGGTTTATACCGGCAATTGTCGGGACACTTGGAAACATCGTACCCTTTGTGATTACCCGAGCGATTGCCGGTAAAATTCAGCATCAAGGCATGAAAACGACAGCGCAAGCACGAATCGGTGTCGGAATTCCAATTTACCTGCTGTGGTATGCCCTGATTACAGTAACGGTTTACATTGAAACCTCCCAGATTGTTTTGAATACGGTCAGTAATTTTCTACTGATACTCTCCGGGACCATTTCCTTGAAGTACTGGCCGTACTTTACCCGAACGATGGTACACCTTGGACATCAGTTTCGCGCATCTTTGCAGCGTAGCCGTCTCAAGCAACTACGCGATAAGCTTCAGGAAATTCGCAGCACGTTAGTTCAGTACGCCGAACGCTATGCTCAGGTTGTTCCGCGTCCTAATCCACCAAGTATTAAACCTTTGTTGATGCTGTTTGCATCTACTGTTAGCTCTATTCTGTTGCTGAGTGTCGCCTTTGTGTTCTATATGCTGGTAGTGCAACACTTCACTTCACCAGTCAATCAGGAATTACAGTCAGCTCGTTCTATCCTGGTTAACTTAACTCATGAAGAGCTTAACGAGCGAATCGAATCCGCTGAACAGGACGTTCTCAGGATCAGAGACAAAGCCCGGGATACTCATGCTCATAGTCTCAATCTCTTAGAAGAATATGAAGCAGGGCAATTTCAATTAGAAAATCAAGACAATCGTCGTGAAGTCAGTGCCCTGTTACATAGCTTTTATCAGTCACGTGATGACCTCCTGAAAATCATTGCGACTTACAATCCAGCTCACGGTGCTGACAACCTAACTTCAGCAACCCGACAACGGCGAGCCTTGCTCTTTACTGCAGCCATGCTCCTGCGACACCAAATGTCGCTACAGTTTGCGACGACCTATCAAGCGGACAAAACATTACAAAAGTATCTCAATGAACCGGACGACGCTTATGGAATCCCTGCCAATCTGATCACGAAGGTGAATGACGAATTGATCGACTCTCAATACAAGGAGATGGTCTACACGGCGTATCAACAATTCGAAGATGACAACGCGCAAACTGAGGTAACAGATTTCCTTCATTCAGATGATCTGCGACAACTCATCGCTGCGGCCAATCAAACGATCGAATCCTTGCCCAACTACGCCCTGCATGAGGATCTCAAAACGGCACTGAATCAAGCCAAACGAACCAGTGTCAATACTTATCTGAAGTTACAACAGGTGGT
>DEAW01000176.1 GCA_002348315.1 Planctomycetaceae bacterium UBA2972
ACGGATCTCTTTACGCAGTGGGCTTGCCAATACATCAAATCAGCGAAAGCAAGCGATAAGCCATTTTTCTTATTTCTTTCATACAATGCGCCGCATACACCCATCCAGCCTCCCGAGGAATGGCTAGCTGCAACGCGAAAAAAATATCCGGGAGTGTCGGATCGTCGCGCGAGATTAGTCGCATTGATCGAGCATATGGACAATGGCATCGGCAAGGTTTTGGATAAACTCGACGACACGCAGCAAGTAAATGATACTCTGGTAATATTTACGTCCGACAATGGTGGCCAGATTAATGTCGGAGGAGATAATGGTGGTTTGCGGGACGGAAAACAGAGTATGTATGAAGGAGGACTACGAATCAGTACGGCAATAAAATGGCCAGGCCGGGTTAAAGCTGGAACGGTCACGAAAGAACGCGCATTAACCATGGACCTTTATCCAACAATATGTGAAATTGCCGGCGTTCCCTTACGGCATGAAATCGACGGAGTCTCTTTAGTACCGATTCTCAGTGGTGAAGCACTTGATAAACCGGACCGACCGCTCTTTTTCCATCGAAGAGAAGGGAATCAACGTTACCAGGGCTTGATTACAAATGCCGTAATACAGGGTGACTGGAAACTTCTTCGCAATAGTCCTTTTTCGCCACTCGAACTTTACAACCTAAAATCAGACCCCTTTGAACAGGAAAACCTCGCTAAACAACATCCGGCCATATTTAATGAATTGGCTCGAATACTAAGAATCCAGGTTCAAAGAGGTGGAGCAGTTCCCTGGCAACCGCCTATTCGTAAAGACGTAATGCCTCGATAGGTGTTGACCAAATACGATGCTGTAAAGAAAATATCATTAGCTAAGCTTATAACCTAATCTACGCCCGCAAGTTTGTCCGTGAACAATTCTGTGAACGAACCGTTTGATGATGACTTTCTAAAAGAGGATGACTCCACGCAGTTATCGTCTCCAGTAGATCGGAATCAGCAAGCCGACAGTGAAACGGCGCAATATGACGCATTTTTATCTGTGCCTCAGCAGCACGTTGACGAACAGGGGAAAACCGTTATAAGTACCCGCGCGGTAGGTAATCGCGAGGAAGGTACTTCTCCGCTTGATTCCATCGGCGCGTCTCTGGTCGGTACAACGCTTGAACACTTCACCTTGGAGGAATTTATAGGCAAAGGTGGTATGGGCGCCGTGTTTCAGGCCACTGACACGAAATTAGGGCGGACGGTCGCGGTGAAAGTACTATCGCAACAACGGACTGATTCTGATTCACTACGCCGCTTCACGAACGAAGCACAAAGTGCTGCCAGGTTAGACCATCCAAACATTGCACGAGTCTACTACGTAGGCGAAGATCGGGGATGGCACTTTATCGTTTTTGAGTATATAAACGGTGTCAACATTCGAGATTTAGTTGAACACAAAGGCCCTTTGCCACTGGATGAAGCGTGGTCGTACGTCTTACAACTTACTGATGCTCTGGTTCATGCATCCGAGCGAGATGTAATTCATCGTGACATTAAGCCTTCGAACATCCTCGTCACAAGCGGCGGCACGGCAAAACTTGTTGATATGGGATTGGCTCGTCTTCATCATGTAGAAAACGATGATAGTGATGTCACCGCATCCGGCGTTACGTTGGGAACATTTGATTACATATCACCAGAACAGGCAAGGGACCCGCGAGGCACTGACGTACGTAGCGATATTTATTCGCTCGGCTGCACCCTCTATTACATGCTTACGGGCCTGGCTCCCTATCCCACCGGCACGGTTTTACAAAAATTGCTGAGCCACAGCAGTGATCCTCCGCCAAACCCACAGGTTTATCGTAATGACTTGGACGACGGCACGATAAAAATTCTTCATAAGATGTTGGCAAAACGACCAGAAACTCGTTACCAAAAACCCTCTGATATAATCCAAGATATATTACAACTAGCGTCACAATTAGGGTTGCAGATTAACCGCAGTGGAAGGCAGTGGACTGCTCCACGGTTACGTAGAGGGTTTACACTCGTAAACCAACTCGTATGGGTCACCCCCCTTCTTCTTTTCTTAACGGTTGTATATGTCATCAGCGCAATCACTTCACCAACGCAAGATTTGGTAATTGCCCAACCCACCTATAACAATACTCCATTTGACATCCCGCTTCTCAATAACCAGGAAGGCGAAGCCGCGCCTCAATTTGAATTGGAGGGTGACACCTCTCAGCAGGAAACTTCTGAACAATTGCCACGACCAAACGTTGCTAATATGACGGAAGTAGATCGCACCCAAACAATTGTGGTGGGTGATGCGACTGATACTTTGCCTGACACAATGGTGGCAGTCGATTCCTTTGAACGGGCGATCTCCCTATTGCCCGAGGATTCAAGTATTGGGGTCATAGAGATTTGGGAAGACTCTTCGGCACCCATTAACTCCTTCAAACTGGCTCTCACGGACGTCCTTGCCCATCCTCTTACCATACGAGGCCGAAAGGGTACTACGCCAAAGCTGTCCATTGCATTAACCCCGTACGACTTGGAAAGTAATGCACCGGCATTTATTCAACTTTTTGGGGGTGAACTGGTGATTGACAATCTCGCTATCGAATTTATATTGCCAAGTCAATTCAGGCAGCAATGCACACTATTTCGCCTTGACCCTCTTGCAACGATTTCCATAACCAATGCGCAACTGACAACTAAACCGCCTTTGGGAGCGAATGACCTCATTCCAGTTAATGTGTCAGTCTTTGAGAGTGTGATACCGGGACTAGTTTCCGAGAGCGTGACCGAGCAGGAAGAATTAGAACGCCCTCCAACAATCGATTTAGCCAACACACTCATTCGGGGGAAAGTAAGCCTTCTTCGTAAAACGCAAGATGTTGACGTATCGATTCAATGGGATAATGGCCTATTCGCCTCTACTGAATGGTTGCTCGCACCTGACCACTTGCAGTCACCCGGAAAGGTTTCGGTAGGATTAAATCATGTTACGGTGTTTGCCGGATCAGGGCTTATCCATCTAACTCCGCGATCACAGAATTCGGACATTCTCCATTTCGACGTAAATGATTCTATCGTCCTGACCGAACCCGGTTCACCCCTCGTCGTCGTCAATCAAGAATCCATGACGGTCGATTCCACAGTTCCGTTAGTGCTTGGGGGACAAAATATCGCAGTTCACAACACTGTTGTAATATTGGAATTGTTAGGCAACGATGCTGTCGGGATGGAACGTCAATACACACTCACCGATCTTTCAGCATTATCACAAAACGGCAATCGTCCTCCCTGGTTTTCCCTGAGAGATGTTACCCCTGATGTTGCCTGGAGTAATCCTCAGGTACCCCCAGTGGATACTTTGATCTATGAAATGGATTACACCGATTTCCTCATTGAATCGTTCCTCGATACTCAGCATGGCTTTGATATCACCAGTCTCACCACTCCAAACTCAGCACAAGAAACGAATGAGTGAATGCTAAGGAATCTACCCGTGTAGCATTCAGGAGTAGCTGAATCTACAATGTCGTCAGCAACAATCCAATGCAACCGACTTACTGACGTAACCTCCTAATCCAAGCTATAGGTCTTATCATGTCCCCTGCTTACAAATCGACTCCAGATGAAATTAAGGGAATGCCCTCCGGTATACCATATATCGTCGGAAACGAAGCAGCCGAGCGATTCAGCTTTTACGGAATGAAAGCTATTCTCATGACATTTCTATCCGTGCATGTCTTCATGACAATGGACTATGAAGATACGGGAGAGAAATTCAATAAGGACCAGGCCGAGGCATTAGCTACTCAATGGATCCACTGGTTTAATGTCGCGGTTTATATCTTGCCATTTATCGGCGCGACGCTTTCAGATTGGCTCTTTGGAAAATATAAGACGATTCTTGTACTATCTTTCGTCTACTGTTTGGGACACCTAACGCTTGCAATTGACGAAAGTGTTTGGGGAATGGGTTTTGGACTGGCATTGATCGCGCTCGGCGCCGGCGGTATTAAACCATGTGTTTCAGCACATGTCGGTGACCAGTTTGGTAAAGCGAATCAGGATCTTCTCCCTCGAGTGTTTAGTTGGTTCTATTTTTCAATAAACGTCGGCGCCTTCGCCTCTTCACTACTTATTCCTTTGGTATTAGCAGCTACAGTCGAGGAGTATGGTGGAGCAATCGCCTTCGGCATCCCTGGCATTCTCATGTTCATTGCTACCTTGATGTTTTGGATGGGCCGCAACAAGTTCATTCATGTTCCTCCTCGGAGAGAACGTTTCTTTCATGACAATCTAAATCCTGAGGCGTTATCAGCAATTAGTGCACTACTGCCGATCTACCTGCTAATCTCGGTTTTCTGGAGCTGTTTCGACCAGACTGCCTCTCGTTGGGTAGCACAAGCCGGTAACATGAACGGGATGCTTGGTGAAATCAAGATTCTGCCGTCTCAAATGCAATCCCTGAATCCTATTCTTGTCCTCATCTATATCCCGTTGTTCACATACTTGGTCTACCCTCTTATTGATAAGGTCTTTAGGCTAACGCCATTAAGAAAGATGGGTATAGGGTTTTTCGTTACAGCAGCGGCGTTCAGTTGTAGTGCAAGTATCCAAACGAATTTAGATGCTGGAATTGAAACGCATATACTCTGGCAGATTATCCCTTACATGTTACTTACGGCGGGAGAAATATTGGTTTCCATCACCGCTTTAGAGTTTTCCTATACGCAGGCACCCAAATCAGCCAAATCTATTGTCATGGCATTCTTTTTAGGAAGTGTAGCGTTAGGAAACGTCATTACTGCAATCACCAACAGCGTAATCACGAACGATGACGGATCAAGCATCCTTCCCGGTGCCCAGTACTATTGGTTTTTCGCGGCCTTGGTGTTTCTTGCAGGTATCTTATTTATTGGAGCTGCCAAAATTTATTGGGGCCGATGTTTCCTGGATACGACCGATTTGGCAGACTAAGCCAGTACTTATGGGGTATTAGAAGCATAACTCCTCCAAACAATCCATCTTGATATTTAGATTACCCCTACTTCTACTTAGAAGCATATCAAGATTCGCCGATATAAAAGGACGTTGGACTGACCTTTATCCCATCTTTTCAAGGGCATGCCGATTCTCTTGTCCGATATCCGGTGTTTAATACACACACTCATTTTTGCTTCTTACTAGATTGGAGAAGAACTTATGAAAAACATCGCTACCATTCTGGCTGTCACTGTAATCACCTATGTGACCTCTGTAGAAAAAGCTCAGGCAATTCCGGCCTTTGCCAAAGCCTTCACAGAACGTTACGTAAACACCAGCAAAAATGCTGACTTCGTCGCTTCCGTGAAGGAAGCCAGATGTAACCTCTGTCACTTTGGTACTAGCAAAAAGAATAAGAATGACTTTGCTAAAGCAATGGCCAAAACCTTTAAGAAAACAAACTTCAATTCGACCCGTGTACGCGAAGAGGCAGAAACCGTTAAAAAAGAATTTGATGAAGGCTTCAAGAAGATTCTAGCGGAAAAGAATCCTTCTGGAAAAACTTATAAGTCGTTAATCGATGCTGGGATGCTACCTGGAACCGTTGAAGAATAACGCTACTGCTGTCTAATTAATCATTGAGCTCAGCCTGGTTTTGGCTGAGCTCTTTTTTTTGGCGGGGGTAATTGCTGCTACTGCAAGCGAATTTCCATATTGTGCGTAAATGACTCACCTGCTTTAAGAACAATTAATCCATGATCACCGCTATCGAAAGCTAGTCCTCCAGGAACCAGAGTGTAGGGTTCCATGCAAATTGCTTGTCGATGCGGCGGCGTGTACATGACACAGAATTCGCAGGCTTCATCCCAGGTATAGACAAGTCTTTTAGACGACTGAGGATCAAAGATACCAGCGGTAGCACGCCCTGATTCAAACGAGATCCCGCTAAATACGTCATCGAGAAAAAGGGAGCCGAACGTTATTCCAGAGTCAAATGGCTGTGTTTCATCAATTGGATTTACTTCTCCAGTCGCCAGCATGTTTTCCAGCGGCCAATGCTCGCTGATAGGGCAAGTTACGACGCATTCTTCGGCTGCATTCCCTCCCAGCGGCATACGGAAATATGCGTGAGTTCCAAGACCACAAGGCAAGTCGTCCTGACCTGGATTTTCAATCTCATAGTAAGCTTCTACGCCATCAGCTACGGCCGTATAGCGACATCGAATTGTAAAATCGGACGGCCATTGACTTAGGAGTTCCGGGTCATCTACGGAGGCCTGAAACTCGCCTATAATCGTATTGCCGTTCTGTTCCAGCACTCGCCAGGGACGATTTAGTACAAAGCCGTGAATCGCATTTCCATTGCCGTCGTCGCTATCAATCCGATATTCGCGGCCAGCATAGTTATAGATCTGTCCATTCAGACGACCTGGAATCGGGAAAAGTATTGGTGTTCCACTACCCGAGGCACTAGCCTCGCCGCTAAGAAACCTTTCGTCATGCCAAAGTAGCTCAATGGTGTCGACCATTATCGAAAATAGGTTGAATCCATTTTCAACAGAAATTCTCGCCGTGGTCGCGCCACATTCACTTTGTATCTTCATGCCGTTAAATTCCCTCGTTAAACGTAATTTGCAGTAGGCCGCCTATAGAAGCAGCTGGCTCAACTCAAAACACTTGCTGCCACCATGCATACAAACATTGTTATAAATGTTGCCACTGCCTGTACTAACTTGAGGCGGTGAACACGTTCGCCGGTTAATCCCGTCCATTGTTGCAGTTGTACAAACAACAAAATCATACTTAATCCAAACAATAGCGTAGGTGGCATTCTACCACCCATTAGATTTCCCAATCTTACCCGGTCCATGGCGATCACCGTCCAAATCCCAAAGGCAATCTGTCCAAATAACAGCAGTAATACATTCCTAGACGCCCAACGACAGATCGAAATAGCAGAATCTCTATCCGCTCCATCCTCGTACTGATTCGCTTTTCGTATGCAAGCAACGGCAACATACGCCATCACAACAGCGAATAACGCCATTGAGGCGTGGAACCACCTGGAAAGCAACTCCGGTCGACTAGCTATTTCCCTAAACGCTGTACGACTCAACTCATCACCCGATTCACTCAGTTTCTGTACGGTCCCTGCAGGGATCGAGTCAATAACCATGAAGAGGATCGGGAAATGATAAAGAAGGTTGAGCGAAGCAATAAGTAATAAAACGCAACGACCGGCTATCGATTTTCCACTTACAACATTCTTAGGCCAGGTTCTATGCGCCCATATCAATACGACGAACGTGAATACCCATTCTATACCGGCCCATTTGATCTTAGTCATCACCAAATGGCAGCGTTGATGGTATTCAGTACTCCATATGACCCCCGCCAAAATAAATCCTAAGAGCGTGCCGAAACAAAGTGCAATAATCGATTGTTTCAAAAGACCGCGACAGAATTCCCAAATAGCCGCCCGATGTCCCTGTTGTTGTATCTTAAACGCTTTACGGCTTAATAGAATCACGGAGAGTGGTAGGCAGACTCCCACACCCACTGTTAATAAATGGACGGTAAGGACAACAATATGAAGAAATGACATCGATTAACTTATTCCCGAGTCCGTATCGAAAAGGGATAATTTCAACCCAGCAATTCCCTATAGAGTTCCTGATTGAAACCAATCAACAGGGTTTCTCCTATTACCATCGTCGGCGCCCGCAGGTTTCCTGTAGGTCCCAGCATAAACTTGTTTATATCTTCGTCGCTAACCTTGTCTTCTTTCAAATTGACTTCCAAACGCTTTTTACCTTTGGCAGCAAACACCTTGTTAGCCTTTGACAATAAGTCTTTAACCTTTGCCATTTGGTAGGGCGGCTTAGTAGGCTTTTCAATTTCTTTTGGTTCAATTCCGGCATTCGCAAGAAACTCCTGCGCTCGTATGCAACTCGTTCACCCGGCACGGTGGTAGTGCCATTGGATTTGTTTTGCCATGACATCGGCCCCTATAATCTAAATTCAACTTTAGTCGTAGACACTCAGGATAAAGTAACGCGGTCGCACCATCATACCCCAAACGTCTACCTTTTCACGATTAATCCTTATGTGGAAATCGCATCATTTGGTTCTGCTAATTCCGCCGAGCCCGGAAGAGTGATTGGCTTGGATGCATCCACAAAAAATGCCGCAACTGCCGCTACTATAAAAGCCGCGCCACAGAGCACAAACATCGTATCCCAACCATAG
>DEAW01000156.1 GCA_002348315.1 Planctomycetaceae bacterium UBA2972
ACGTGCCGATCGACACAGAGGATTACGGCGCCGTTCTACTTAAGTTTAAGGGCGGGGCCCGAGGCACGGTCTTTGTATCTCAGGTAATGCACGGGCGAAAAAACTCACTCCGATTTGAAATTGCAGGAGCCAATGCATCTTTAGCCTGGAATAGCGAACAGGGTAATGAAATTTGGATCGGTCACAGAGATAAATCCAGCGAGCGTTTGATCCGGGATCCTGCCATCATGTCATCTTCAGCGGCTGAGGCCACATCCTATCCGGGTGGTCACAATGAAGGATATGGAGATTCATTTAAACAGTCCTTTAAAGCATTTTACAATTACATTGACCAGGCCGATTGGCACGCTGTTCCTCCGTATGCGACTTTCGCGGATGGCCATCGAGAGGTGTTATTGTGTGAAGCCATTTTAAAAAGCCAACAAACTCAATCCTGGGTATCCGTAGGAGAATAGAACAATGAAACTGGGTTTTGTAAGTGCCATCGTTCCGGAACTTTCTCTGGTTGAGGTTTTTTCTGTAGCCCAAGACTATGGATATGAATGTGTCGAAGTGATGTGCTGGCCCGTTGGGGCAGCGGATCGACGCTATGCCGGTGTCACTCACATTGACGTCGCAAATTTAGACGAGTCCAAAATCGATGAGATAAAAACGCTCGTGGAAAACTCGGGCGTAACCATCAGCGGACTCGGTTATTATCCTAATGCGTTATCACCGGACCAGGAGGATGCAGAGATTGCCATTAAGCAAATCTATAAAGTCATCGATGCCTGTGCCGCACTCAATTTACGAGTCATGAATACGTTCATAGGACGCGACTGGACTAAATCGGTCGAAGACAACTGGCCTCGTTTTCTGGAGACCTGGAAACCTATTGTGGCACATGCCGAGGCTCAGAATGTGCTCATCGCAATTGAAAACTGCCCAATGATCTTTACAGATGATGAGTGGCCCGGTGGCAAGAACATGGCCAACAGTCCTGCCCTTTGGCGACGGATCTTTGACGCGCTCGACTCGACGTCCATCGGTTTGAATTACGATCCATCCCATCCTGTTTGGCAACAAATGGATCATCTTGCACCCATGCGGGATTTCACCGATCGAATTTTCCATCTACATGCAAAGGATCTGGCAATCGATCAGGAGAAACTAAATCAGGTTGGTATCATGGCCACCCCGCTGGAATACCATGCTCCCAAGCTACCCGGCTTGGGGGACATCGACTGGGCTGAATTCCTGGCTGTCGTCCGCGAGGTCGGTTACAACGGAGCTATTTGTGTGGAAGTCGAGGATCGTGACTTTGAAGACACTCTCGAAGCCCGACTGCAGGCACTCAAACAAAGCGCCGAATTCCTCCGACCACTACTTTGAGAGCCGCCACTGGATTTTTAGCTGAAGCATATTTACCGAGTCCTCGCCATTCGAATTACTCGCTGTAATGGAAGCATCCACAACTCTATGCTCACTTAGGCATGACGCATGGTTTGCTAGAGCCTCGATTATATTCGTTACTCGCCAAGATCGCCGAAGAAAACAATGGCAGCTGCGACTTTCCGACGCTGCTCGTCATTACAACACGACGACACGCTCCCCCATAGTCGACCACTTTTTCTAATGGTTCCTGAGCTACTTATCGTCGCAACCAAACGGCCACTGATTCGAAGGTTTCCGGAAGAGCTAATCTGCCCATAAAACGACCCTGATTTGCGTAACGTCCCGTTAGTGCTAATCTCCCCAACCAGGCGACCTGATTTACGAATGTCTCCGTCATCTTCTATCCGGCCTACCAATCTACCTGATTGTCGAACATTTCCGCGGCTATCAACGGTTAAGAGGAGTGTCCCCGATTTTCGTATATCGATATCTGCAAATGCAACACCTCCAAAGCTAACGCAAACCAATACCATCAAAAACAACTGTCTACGATTTCGCATTTTCTTCATCCTTGGCAACTAAAAGGACTGTATCTATCCAGTGTTGGATATCTGCAAATCTCATGCCAATCAGCTATGGTGTATCTCGACGATCACTGTATCGTAAACCTGTTATCCAAATGATTACAAAACGTCATCGAAAAGATACGAATCGCATTTTCTTTCGCAGCCCCAATTAATTTTCGATGTACCAACGGCCGCCAATCTTAATGAACGTGATTTCGTCTCGCTAATGATCCGGATTGGACAACTGTAAAACAGCTCTGGAGCCATCCTCTGAATATTGAGGAGAGGTTTTGACAGCTTCCGCCAACGCCGTTTCAATACTATCGGCGACGCGTGCAAACTGTTCGGCCACCTTCTCGTTCGAACCGTTTGAATTCAGATCTTAGCCAGTATCTCAGGTTCCATGAATTGGTTGACTAAGCCTTCATATTTTTTTTGAATGCAGAAGCCGCAGAGCACTTTTCGCAGCGGATTCCGGAGTACTCGCGTTGCGCCAGTTACACCCACTTGCCAACACAAGAATTAATTAACAAACAACCGATAAGGTTCTCGGTATATATGCAACACTATTCTCCTATATTCGAATTGCGGTCTCTTTAAAGGATGCAAATCCGACGGTGACTAGGCGCTGGAACATCCAAAACAAACCCTTCGGGCGCGATCCCGAGTTATCGTTTTACACCACTATTCTTTAGAAACAGCCACGGTGGTCCGTGTCGGCCCTAAGCAGATGCGAAAGCCATCTCTTGAGTCCGAGTATGAAACTGAGGAAATGCCCAGCCGAACTGCACTGCGGGCGTTGCCCGGAACATCAAAGTAGTTCCCGCCACGGCAAACAGGACGTGTGACACTCTTGGAATCGCTATCGAGGAAATAGATTTCTTCATGCCCGCCGGTTGGATCGAAATGATCAAGCACAAACTCCCACACATTTCCGCACATGTCCGCAAGTCCAAAACCATTACGTCCTTTTTTGCCGTAGTGATCCACTGGCGACATGTAAGCATACCCATCGCTCCATGGCACATTGGCCAACGGCCACACCATGTCTCTGCCAGGCAGAAAGTCGACTGAAGAAATGTTAAACCGTCCTTTGCCTTCCATCAGATCGTTCCCCCACCAAAAGTATTGACTCTCTTTACTACCACCGCGACAGGCATACGCCCATTCCGCTTCTGTTGGTAAGCGATATTCAAGGCCCGGCGGGAGTCTGCCAGCCGCCTTTTCACGCTGAGTTACCCAGACGCAGAATGCCTTCATGTCGCGATAACTCACACAAACGACGGGGTAGTCATCTCGATTTGGGATTCTGAAATTGGGGTCTCTCCAACTATGTGTCTCGCTTTGTTCCCAGGGATGCTGGATTCCCGAGGCATGATAATAACGATCCCATTTATGATCAAACACTTGCGTCATGGCGTTGGGTTGTTCCGCATCTGTAAGGTAACCTGTTTCGTCAGTAAACCGTCGGAATTGACCAACTGTAACTTCCGTACGACCCATCCAGAATGAATGGTCGACCTTCATAGGGCGGGAATCACCTTCGAATAACTCGCGGTTTGTTCCTGGAGTTGCTCCACCTTCAATTCCTGTGGCCCAGGCTTTTTCTTCCGCGGTACTCCCCATCATAAATTCGCCGGGCGGGATGTAGACCACTTCCAACGAAGTTCGTTTGCCAAGATTCAGCTTCCTCGCATCACCCTGTTGTGGATCTGCAGCCTGGATCGTCGATAGAAAGAGAGATGCCATAATGAACACAGCCGGAGACGCTAAAGTCATCGAGGATATTGATTTCATATTCAGACCTAAAGTTCACAAGTGAGTATTTCCAGTAATCACTTTAGGCTACCAAATTCCCTGGCACCTTTCACATTCAAAAGCAACGCAGTGCAGGAAATGAAAATCTATACTCGCCAGCCGTTACACCGTAGACCAACCTCTCCGAATTCAGTGTTTCCTTGTTTGGCAATCATCAAAACGCATTTATCTAAGCGTCTAGATCGACGCCCATTCGTTAGAATGTATAAACGGAACTTTTCAGCAGTCTAATATTGAGGCGATTTTTCCATGGCATTTCTAATACTTCTATCATTGGTTTTAGGTGGCTTACTAGCGGGAACCACGTATTTCTATTTTCGAGTTCGAGAAGAGCTGAAAGAAACGCAACGATTCTCATAATTCCAGACAAGCCGAACTATATCCGATTCATAAGGTTCGCGATAATTTTACTGATGTCTTTACTCCGAATTCTATTCTCGGTCTCTCTAATTCTATTCCTATCAAGCTGTCGGGACTCGCCGAACTCTTTGAATCGAGATGACCTAATCGGCGTCTGGCAACGAACCTCTGCCACCTATTCGATCAAAGAAACGAATAGTGGAACCCTAAAACTGAACAGGGATGGAACTTACCGTGATACTAACGGTCTGGGGCTCGCTTATAGCAGTGGCCAGTGGAAATTAACGGAGTATCAGGAATTGCGTTTCACGGCACTCACTTCCAATCCTTGGCTAACCAAAAATCGACTTTTCCGATATCGCATCGGGTCCCTCACCCCGAACACTATGCTCATTCAACGTGCTCAGGCTATAGAGCTGCCGGAAGATCAGTTTTCCGAGTCCCGACCAGAGGATGATACTGGTTATGACTGGAAGAACAGTGACACGGTTCAATTCGAAAGACTGGAGAAGTAGCTTACCCGTACTGCTGCAGGAACTGGCGAGCTTGTGGTGAGATATAGTACAGCACAAACGCGATCACACTTACACCTATTATTCCTGTGAGGATTTTCGTAGACAGTTTTGTCCTGTATTGAAAACGAGGGGTTTGAAATCTCACATTTGTATACCGATGGCTGAGGATCCGTTTTCCTTTTTTACAGCAGACCGTGTAGAGCACGCAGGGACCGATCACCGTCCCTAAAGGGAACGCTAATAACATTAGAACGCCTGCGATAATGACCGACCTGCGAATCGCCGGATCCAATCGTCTCATTCTCAATCCTACGTAGGAAAAGATAGGAACCAGCATCCAATAAGCAAGTACAAATGTCTCGTCGTTATTGATAAGCTCTTCTTGAACAAACTCGATTGTGAAAATTGTCATCAGAGCAGAGATTCCCATCGAAGCGATCAGAAAGAGAGAACCAACCGCTTTCAACGCGGCCTCGTGGGATAAATGCTCTAGACGCAGGCGTTCCAGCTCATTAAAGTCTGTCGTCGCCCGATCTTCCATGATCAACGGTGCGCTATATGGATTGGCTTCCTGTGACACTATGATTTCCGCTTACTGTAAACACTTCCGAACTTCGGCATCAGTAACTAGTAACGTTCAGTGTACCCTCTTCAACAGTCTCTGACTGCCAGTCGGTATTTCGAATTCCACCCAATGCCTGTCCTGCAATTGTTATATTAAACAAGTAAACACTTTTTGCCTTCGTACGGTGACGCTCTAAGATAAGCTGCGTCATGACCTCGTTAGGACACACATCGTCATGCATCGTCTTCTTTTGAGCTGCCTCATTTTACTTGCCAGCCAATCCACCTTTCTTAAGGCCGAACAGCTTAACCACCGAGCCTTCCCTGACGGCTGGACCTGGACATCGATCACCGATAAAGCCGTAACGACTGAAGGGGATTGGATTGATGATCGGTTTCGCTTTGCCGACGCGGCTCATAAATATACGACTCAGAATAAGGCTTCGATAATCTGGCAGTTTACCGGGTCCTCTCTCATCGTTAGACTCGCCGGCCAAAACACTTCGTCCTATCCTGGTACTGGCCTGCCATCTCACGGAAAACTGTCAGTTTACATCGATGGAATGCTCACCAAAGAGATTTACCCTGCACAGCACGGACGAGAATTCATAGCAGCCACTAATCTTAGCGAGAAAACACATCAATGTAAGCTCGTACATTCCGTCCACGGTGAAGCCGCCGGAGTAAGAGTTGAAGGTTTCCTGACCACTCAGGTCTCCGTTGGATTGTATTCAGTAGCAATCACCGCTGAATTGCAAGAGTATTTAAATGACGCACGAATTACAGTTTCTAAAAACAACGAACTGATTCGCACGACAATCGGACGCAACTGGCTGACCGGAAACCTATCGATTGCGTTACCAGCCAATGATTCTTTCAATGTGAGGATTGAAGCACTAGGTTGGTCATCTCACTCTTTAACCACTTCGGCCATTCAGGCAAATCAGATCAATCAAGGAAGACCGGTTTATCTTTATCGAGATCCACAAACTGTAAAATACCGTTTTCGTTATCCCGCATTAAACAACCAAGCCATCCGACGACCAGGTGAGGAATTCACAGCTCGATTCCTTGGTTTCGACACAACAATTAAGGAAGTTCGAATTACACGCAGCAACGGTGAGGCAACTTTCACGCGCAAACTCTCTTTCAAAGAAGATACCGCGAAAGCATTCTATTACGACCGGCAACTTGATGTAGTGTTGCCCGACGATACCCCTCCGGGAGTATACGATTTGGAAATTGACATCGAAGGTGGGCGGCGCACAAGTACTTGTAAATCCCCGTCGAGCGTCGTCATTGTCAACAAATACCCGAAGAATCCCAAATTTGTAACCTTTGGGCATTTGGATACATCCGGACAATTCCAGGCCGAATACATGCAACGCATCGCCTCGATTGCAAATATTATCGGCGCCGACATGGTGCTTGCCAGCAACAGTGTGAATGCAGCCTATATCTCCGGAGCATTAAGCAGGCTCCGGATTCCATATGTCGTCAACTTCGGAAACCATCAGGTCTTTGGCCACCATCGCTGGTACGGCAGCGATCTCGGGGCCGTTAGTTTTGGCTCTGATCTACTCGTCCTTAATTACGGTTTAGCCTGGCATGAACCAGTGGAACCTGTACTGGCCATCCTGGAACAACACCGCTCCAAAACAATCAAGGTTATCAACGCCTTTGAACATAACGCTCCGGAGTCAGTATTAGACGATTTCAGGATTGCACTTATTCACGATGCGCATGGCCCTGGCGTAAGAGTAACAGACATGGGGTCCACTCCTACGCGACGTGTTGGCAAGTCCAATTCGATCAGCTTTAGACTTGTCGAGTTTCTGGATGGGAAGGTAGTTTCAGCAACTTATAAGGATCACCCTACGGCACCATTTCCATTTGCCCGCGACGAGGTGTCCCCTGTACGTATTGAAATGCAATCACCAACAGAAGCCGTAGTCATCAATGAATACGAAAAGATGTTTGCCGATGGCCAGGTGACTTTCCTCGTTCCGGCAGGATCCTATTCATCGACTGCAGGAACAGTGAAGTCGATCAGCATCAGCGACGACAGGACCATGGCCGAAATCATCATTAGCGTCGACTTAAAACCGAACAGCAAAACTACTATTGAGTTAATCGAACAATAGACTTTCGTCATCTATAACCATCAGCAATCCCGATAATAAACCTCATGAACCTATTTCGACTGATCATTCTCGTTGTCACAATCTCGTTAAATAGTGCCATCGCTAATGCACAAGACCGTGTTGAGTTTCAGATGCCTAAACGCGGGATTTGTGCTCATCGTGGAGCCAGCGTCTCGCATCCGGAGAATACAATTGCGGCGTTCGAGGAAGCAATTCGACTCGGCGCACACATGATCGAGTTAGACCTAGCATTAACCAAAGACGACGCAATCGTCGTCCTACACGACACCACGCTTGACCGCACGACCAATGGCAAAGGCTCCGTCAAAGACTGGACGCTGGCCGACCTCAAAAAACTTGATGCTGGAAGCTTCAAAGCTGCAACGTTTAAGGACCAGACGATTCCAACGTTTCGAGAGGCTCTGGCAGTCATGCCTGAAAACGTGTGGCTGAATGTTCATCTCAAAGGCGACGCTAAACTAGCCACCGCCGCCACCAGGGTGATCATAGAACAAGACCGGCTACACCAGTGTTTTTTAGCGTGTGGCATAAATGCTGCTCGCGCCGCTAAAACGGTTGATAAACGGATTAAGATCTGCAACATGGAACGGCAGGGGAACAACCTCCTGTATGTGAAGGAATCCATTGCTGGCAAAGCCGACTTCCTACAGCTCTATGGTGGTACAGAAGTAGACCCAAGCCATACCAAGCTAGCCCGGACAAATGGTCTGCAAATCAATTATTGCTGCACAAATGACGCTAACGTCTTAAAACACCTTTTTAAGGCTGGCGTGCAATTCCCATTGGTTGATGACTTACAAACAATGATGGATGTTGCGATCGCTGACGGGATACAACCACTACGCCCCGTTTACCGCGCTCGCGATACATTCGCCAATGTTCTTACTCCAACTTCGTTGCTAATCGAGCGGGTTGCACTGGAAAAAGGCGTGGCCACACAGGGACTAGCCGTGTCAGAAGAACATTTCTTTGCATCCAACGCCGGCTCTATCGTTCGTTACTCCAAAGACTGGATTTTTATCGAA
>DEAW01000080.1 GCA_002348315.1 Planctomycetaceae bacterium UBA2972
AATGTGACGGCATCATCGATCGGTCGACCGGCTGCGTCTTTGGTGCGAAAACGCCCGATGGGATCGAAACTTTCCTGGGCTAGCCCCAGATAATCAAAATGCTTATGGCAGATTGCGCAGGAGGCATCTGCAACATGCGTCTTTAGCAATTCACGCAGCGTATGTTCACCCTCTTTGACATTTTCCGGTAATTCGGGCACGTCTGCCGGGGGCGGAGGAAAGTGTTGTCCAAGCAAATGATGGACTGTCCAAAACCCCCGTTTAACGGGGCTGGTCCGTTCACCACCTGAATTCTTGGCCAGAATTACAGCCATCCCGAATAATCCACCACGCCCCTGAGCCCGCAAGCCCGAAACTTCGAACCAGGTTGCATCCAGCTGCTCACCACTCATTTTCGGCTGGCCGGTCACTTGAAGATGCTTTTGCAAAGCTTCCCGTTCCCGTTCCCATTGGGACTGAATCTCGCCACCGTAATGACGAGCCAATAGTCCGTTGACAAATGTTGTGTCACTGTTGATCAATGTGGTGATTGGCAGGTCAAGTCGTATCATGTGCTGCCCTAACTCAATTGGTTCCTGCCACATTGCACTACGAAGTTCATCAGTATAGCCGGGGAAGGCTGCAGCATTGATCGGATCTTTTTCAAGGTAGTCCCGGTAACGCAACCATTGCCCGAAGAATTCGCGTGCCAACGCTGCAATCCGATCGTCGTGTAGCATCCGGCTTGCCTGTTGGTGGAGGTTTTCAACTGCTGACAATTCCTGACGCCGCGCAGCTTCCAGCAATTTACCATCAGGAACGGACGACCAAAGGAAGTAACTCAGGCGACTGGCCAAATCCCGTTCCGATAACGCAACGATACCTTTTCCGGCCGGTGTTTCGTTATAGCGATAAATAAACTCGGGCGACATCAGGATGGCTGTCACCAATCCTCGCAAGCTTTGCTCAACGGTTTGTCCCTCGCTACGTAATTGCAGATAAAGACTTTGGTAGCTTTGCAATTCAGATTCAGTTAACGATCGCTTGTACGCGCGATTTGCAAAAGCCATCACATCCCGGAGTCCTTTCGGTTCGGCAGCTTCAAGTACCTGTTGCTGTCTGGCCAGCCCGGCGCGAATATCGTTAAAGAACCCGTGGACCATATCAAACCTAGAGCTCGGATTCTTCGGCTCAATCGCTCGCCGTTGCACGTCAATCGTTCCTGGCTTGGCTGGAGTCCCCAACTTTTCCAAATACTGCAATTCAAATCGCTCAAGCATCTCATCTGTTACTAATGCCGGATCTGCGGAACGAAGATAATCCCATTCACGACCATGTAGCACATGCCTTTCAGATCGCTCGAACCATACAAATCCACGCAGCAAAGTCTCTGTACGATTGGTGACAAAATCCAATTCGTTCCATAATTGATTTAACTCCTCGACTTCAGCATCGGTTAAAACTTTTTCCACCAACGGTTTGTCGTCTCGAAAGAATCCTTCCACCAGATGGAATCCAGCAGCCAAACCTCGCTGTTGATCAACATAGAAAAAACGATTCGGAAAGGCCTGACAAAACGGCTTAACGGACTCCGATAACGTCCTGGCCGCCTGACCGCCCGGGTATATCAAATGAACTGAGCCGGGGTCGAATCCATCCTCCAGAGGCTTTCCATTTCCGAACTGCACGAAGACACTCTGATCGCGACTTGCCGATGCATCCAGTTGGCACTGCAATAACAAGTGCTTTCCTTGCAATTCAACATGCATCTCCGGAGTGAAAGGAATCTGTACCACTGCCGGTGTCTTTACCACCATCCACTCTGAATTCAGTCCACCTTCAGGAAGGGAATCGGGAACGGGATGTTCTCCAAACTTCAATCCTGTCGCCAAATCCGGGTTATGTTTTTCAAGTACTTGCCTTAGAGATACAACTTTGTGATTTACTTTTTCATCCTGCTCATTGTTTGGGAGTTGCTGAGCGAGGCTAAACAAAGGACGTTTAACAACGACGTAGCCGTCATCTTGCGAATAACCTTTCCGGAAGTGAACGAACATGGAGTAGGGTTCCATGCCTTCTTTGTAAACCGGAATTCGTCCGACGTTGATGAGAACTTCACTTTCCAGTTGTTCTTCAGAGAATTGATCCCGGACTGCCGCTGTTTTAGAGCGAAAATCCAACCATTGGATTGGCCAGTTATTCGCATTGGATTTAATCAGTCCCTTAAGCGGTGGCGTGAGCGTCTTACGTCCGAATTCCACCAATTTCATCAACTCATTAAATTCAGCAGGGACGGCATTTGCATTGGTTGGTGCGGGGACAATCTCCCAGAGCGTTCGTAACTGCTCCATAAAACCACTATCGTGAGGAGCGTTTGCCAATGTCTCGTAGACCAGTATTAGATACTTAGTGCTCAACCCTTTACTCTCGGCAAGCCGGGCCAGAGACGATTCGTTTTTGTCTGGCATGTAACGATAACGCCAGGCAGCTTCGACGTAATCGCGGATCAGAACTTTCCGCTGATTATAAAAATCGATAATCGCGAGCTCCGTAAGCTTTCGCCGTTCGTTATACGAGACTGCTGGCGTAGGAGCGAAGATTGCTCCCTTTGTTGTTAACAGCAAATGATCAGCAACCTGCTGTGCAGCTGATAGATATTTTTTCAATAGGTTCGGCGACATACTAAGAGCTTCCCCCGTATTATCGAAGCCCTCACCGCCAGCCGGGTCGGCAGGAAAATTGCTGGTCGGTCGAATATCAACTCCGGTTAGATCACGTATCGAGTGATCATACTCGGTATTACTAAGACGTCTGGGAGGCACATTTCCCGGGTCACCCGCATGCTTACGAGCTTCTTTGATCAGCAAACCATTGACCGCATTGACAATGGCATTGCTTTCTTCAATCTCAGGCTGTGGCGACCCTTTCGGAGGCATCTCCCCACTCTGAATAAAGGTTGTAATATTGTTCCAACGCCGAAATCCGGCGATCACACTCCGGTCCGAATCAAACTTCGTCAGATCCAGCCCACCTTTTGGATCCTCCTGGCCGTGACAATCAAGGCAATACTTGTTTACGTACGGAGCAATCTGATCACCAAACTGATCGGCAGATACTGAGGGGAGTCCAATCACAAACAGGATCAGAGCAGCTTGAATGCACGGATAAGGCAGAGCCTGGATCATAGTAACCAGTCGTGTTTTTTAGGCGAAAGATGAAGTCGTTATTATAGCAACATCGGTTTTACTTCGACACGCGTATGGTTCGAACAAGGCAACTACTGCCCGTTCCTCCCTGTTGTATTAGAATGACAACTATGCAATCGAGCTTCCGTATGATCGCCGTCGTTGTCATAACGGCATTCTTCTCCTTAGCTTCTACATTACAAGCTCAGCAGTTCAACAGATTGCTTCAGCAACATTGTGCTGAATGCCATAATGCAGAAGAGTCGCATGGCCAAATCGACATCAATACGCTGCTTGAACAAACACCACTGGTTCGCAATACGGCGACGTGGCGAATTGTCATGGATCGAATACGCGGGGGCGAAATGCCACCGGAAGATGCACCTCAGCCATCCAATCAGGATCGTCAGGCGATGCTGAGGCACCTTACTGAGGCCATCGACAACTTTGATTATTCAGCTATTGAAAATCCGGGATATGAACCAGCCAAACGACTTTCGAACATCGAATACGACAACACTGTTTCTTATCTATTTAAGCTAAAACTCACGCCGAGCAAAAAGTTCCCTGTTGATTTGAGTGGCAAAAGCGGTTTTGACAATTCAGCCAACACGCTCTTCCTACAGCCTCAAATTTTCGAACGATTCGTACACGCTGCTGATGAAATCAGTAATGAAGTACTTAGTGAAAAGAATGCCGGATTACACGACCAATTACACATCAACCTGCGAGATGGTGGGAGAGTCACTCCGGCTCCGTTCCTAAACTTCTTCCTCTCCCGCGCCTTTCGCCGACCAGTGACAAATTCCGAGCAACAGCGGTATCGCGATCTGTTCATTGATACCTATCTAGAAACCAATGACCGGAAACTCGCTTATAAGAAGCTCATTGACACCATACTAATTTCTCCGCAGTTTCTGTTCAGATCTGAGGCGTTAACCTCGGATACTGACGTCTACCAAATTTCTCAATACGAACTAGCAAGTCGTCTATCATATTTCCTGTGGTCAAGCATGCCTGATGACGAGCTATTTGATTTAGCAAAACAGGAAAAACTAACCGACCGTGGTATTCTCGATGCCCAGATCCAACGCATGCTTCATTCCCCCAGGGCTGATTCGCTGGGGACGGTCTTTGGAGGGCAGTGGCTTGGTTTCCAACACTTAGGGACTCGTATTCGCATGGACCCTATCGATAACCCGTGGTGTACTGACACACTAATGTCGGCGATGCGAACCGAAACGTCCATGTTGTTAAATCATACGTTGCGTTCCAATGCCTCGGCTACGGAATTGCTGTTGGCCGACTATACGTTTGTTAACGAGGAATTGGCGCGACACTATCGCATCCCCAATGTGGCTGGCGATGAAATGCGAAAAATCGATCTGGTTAGCCCTCACCGAGGTGGGCTCCTGGGGCAGGGCAGTCTCCACGCCATCACTTCATTCCCGGGACGCACCAGCCCGATCGTACGGGGCAATTGGATACTCACCACCGTACTGGGTACGCCACCACCACCGCCACCACCTGGCGCAGCTGAATTCGAACCGTCTGTGGAACGACGCCGTGATTTAACGACGGCTGAAAAAATGGCATTACATCGTGAAGACGCGCGTTGTGCGTCCTGCCATGACCAAATCGACCCACTTGGCATTGCCATGGAAAATTTTGACTTCTTCGGACGATACCAGACGCGTTCAAGAGGTAAAACAATTGACGCCAGAGCTCAATTGCCTGACGGGACTCGATTTGAGGGACCTTCAGGACTCAAACTTGCGATCGTCGAACGATACCATCAGGAATTCGTAACACAATTAACTCGTAAGCTTCTGTCCTATGCACTTGGCCGTCAGTTAGATTACTATGACGAGCCGGCCATACGAACAATTTACTCTGACATGAAATCCGATTCGTTCAAACTACATACGCTCGTCCATGGAATTGTCCATAGCTATCCCTTCCTAAACAAGCAGTTACCTCCTCGTAAACCAGATGCAATCCAATGACTAAATCCTGGCATTTAAATCGACGCACAGCCCTGCAGGGAATCGGTGCATCTCTGGCATTACCATTGCTCGAATGCATGTCTGATGCCAACGAAGAGCCTCGATATCAAGGCAGGCAAGGGCGGATGGCATTTCTGTATTTCCCAAATGGGGTAGCCGAAGGTAGCTGGCAGCCGGCCAGAGTTGCCGCCGATGGATCTTTGACTGAACTTAACAAATGGATGAGTCCGCTCGAACGGCACAAAAAGAATTTATTGATTCCACGCAATATCTGGACTCCTCGAGGAAACGGGCACATGGCTGGCACCGCAACCTGGCTCACCGGGGGCGAATATTCAGGCCGAGAAGTCAGTGCAGGAGGGATGTCTGTTGACCAATTGGCTGCAAAGCACATTGGCAAAGATACGCTCCTTTCGTCACTTCAGCTTTCCGTCCGTGGAGAGGGATACTTTTCCAAGAGCCTGCCACGCAATACGATCTCGTGGATGGATCGCAACACACCAGCAGCCCGTGAAGTCGAGCCACGTATCGTTTTTGATCAGATGTTTCGCACGACCGACCAGTACGCTCCGGACAGTCGCGTACTGGATTTAGTGCTCGAGGATGCCAAATCGCTACAACGCCGATTGGGATCGTTGGATCGGGACAAGCTCGATCAATACCTGACATCGATTGAAGCCATCGAACGAAGACTACGATTTTCTGACGCTCAGGCAACGCGAGCCCGTGACAACCAACTGCTCAGCAAACGACTCAAGCGTCCGGAACCCGGAATCCCTGACGATCACGGCCAGTACATGCGACTAATGATGGACATGATTGTTCTTGGATTTTGGGCAGACGCCACCCGTGTATCTACGTTCATGCTTGATCATGGACAGAGTAATCGCTATTTCAATTTCGTCGACGGAGTGCAGGGTACATGGCATGCATTATCCCACTACCATGATATCTCGGGAAAAACAGAAGACGACGACGGCCTTACAAGCTGGAGCAGTATTGAAGAAAAGCGTGGCATGTACAACGCCGTCACGCGTTGGCACCACGAACAGGTTGCCTACCTTTTAGACCGTCTCCAGGAAGTCAAAGAGGGTGATGCCAGCCTGCTGGACAATTCGATGATCGTCTACGGATCCAGTCTGGGAGACGGGCATGAACATTCTGCCGATAATTTACCTGTGTTATTCGCAGGTGGTTCCAATCTCAACCTCCGCACAGGGCGACATCTCAACTACAGCCGTAACACCGACCTAAATCGATTCTATTTATCGATGCTTCATCGCCTGGGCATGAATGTCGAAGAATTTGGTACCGCCGAAGACGAACTTGACGGCATCACTTAGTCGATTGACGTATCTGTCGACCTAATTCGATCGCATAGTCAGTCAATACGGCATCAACACCGAATTCTATGCAGTGCTTCCAGTTTTCAGCCTGTTCGCCGGCCACAGTCGCTCCGGCAATAAAAATACGTTTTCCAGCCCCATGGGTTTGCTTAATCTCTTGCTCGGATGGCAGATACCGCACGTAAACCCAGGTGGTTCCCGGGTGAGCAACTGAGAGTTTAAGTTCCTCTGAATTGTGAGCCACCATCGCCATGTTTACATTTTCATCTGCCGCGAGAAGTCTCCCTCGCACCGCTTCATCCACTATGGTATTACCAATAAACAATAAGCGATCAAGGATTTCATACTTCCCGGCAAGCTTGACGAGTTCGGCTTCAACCTGTTCGTCCTTCAATTTAATATCAACTGCAAAAATCGCATTTACCTTTGGATAACTGGCGATCAAACCAAACACCTGATCGATACCCGGCATACGTTCGTCTTTGAAAGCAGGTGAGAACCAACTGCCGGCGTCTAACGCCACGGTTTGGTAACGCGTCAGCCCGGCAATAGGCCCCTTACCGTCAGTCGTCCGATCGAGTGTGGTGTCATGCAAACACATTAAGTGACCGTCTTTGGTCCTTTGCACATCCAGTTCAAATCCGAACCCAAGTTCCAAACAGGCTCGAAAGCTCGCCAGTGTATTTTCCGGAGCGTCTAATATCAGGCCGCGATGTGCCACCACCATCGTCTGTTTGCCGGGAGCAGCTTCTTCGGCCGGAGAGGGAAGCCCCGAGCTCACGAAGACGATAACAACCAAGAGTATTTTCAGCGATCTTGTTTTCATTTAGGGTCTACTTTCAAATCGTGCTTTGTATCTTTGTTTGGCCTGGACAGACATCGGATCAGATTCCGGAACGACAGTCTCCCACTCAATCCCAAACACATAACCATTTTGGATGTGCTGTTGGTGATTCTTCTGGAATGGTTGAAATTCCGCCAGTCCCTGACGCAATGCTGTCAACGCAGTCTCGTAGACTCGCTCGGCTTTTACAAATTGTGTCACTTTACCAGACACTCCGTACTCATCGGGTTCAACCACATACAAACCGGCCTGACCTTTTTGGCCCACGATCGGCTTTAACTCCTCCTGCCCGGTCGTTGCAGCATAAATAAACTGCCCGACGATAGCGGGCTGCCAGGCCAGCTTTTTATTCATCTCCAACATCTTCACCAGTTCGCTTGCTTCAGGATGGTACAACACGACCAGCGGTCGATTGTCACTCGCCGCTACATTCATAGCTAAATCGACTCGATCTACGACCGGGATGGGAGCCACAAACGAAGGTTGAACGGCAGGCTGATATCTGGCCGCCAGACGCTGCATTTGAACGGCCATATTTTGAGGGGTACGAAAGAACGCCGGAGTGCGAGCGGGACGCGTCAATTGAGTTTTTCCATCCGGTGACAACATACAAAAAACAGTATTTGGCAGTGTCCCCTGACGAACTCCCAAAAGCTTCTCCATATATTTATATTCCGCTTCGTTTTCGTAAGTTAACAAGCGGATACAAACCCATGCTCGGGATGCAGTAACCACAGGTTCCTGAACCAGAAACCTACTGGTGGACCCAGTAAAGCCTGGTCACCAGACTCCCGGAACGCCTAGGCAGGCTGGTGCACCGGACACGAGAAAAACAGGGCGATTGATTTGCTTAGCCAGGGCTAAGCCTTTTTCAAGATTTGCATGCCAGACAATACGTTGAGGGGGATTCTCTTCCGCGATCGTTGTTGAATAGCCTGCCAACATAACAGTCGCCAACATCAGAGAGACTCGCAAAAAGTGTGGCATGGTGATTACTCCATTGATTGGTTTCCAAGCTCTATCCTCACAGTAACAGAATTGGTTTTCAATTAACACTCTCGCAGGCCTCAACAAATAGGACCGAACCAATACATTTAAGACAATTAAGCTTCATTTAAGGCATAGCCTGACGTTAAAATAGATGTATGAAAATCATCCCCGCCACTGTCTGCTTTCTGCTTGCAACAACGACGATTGTTGCTGAAGAACCACTTTTGTTTGAAGACGCTGTACTTCCCATCCTCAAAGTCAAATGTGCTGGATGTCATTTTGGTGAAAACCCAAAAGGTGGATTAGACCTAAGCCGAAAAGGGACGATTGTTCGAGGTGGCAAGAATGGTCCTGCAATCCGCGTCTCGGCAGCGGAGAGCAGCCTGCTGTTTGAGGTGATCAGTTCCGGTAAGATGCCGCTTAAGGGAGAACCACTCTCCAAGGAGGAAGTTGGTTTAATCCGGACCTGGATCAATGATGGTGCTCAGGCTAAAGACAACGAGATCCTTAAGTCAGAGGAATCGGAAGGACGCTACAACGATTACGACTTTGATTATTGGTCATTTTATCCACCTAAACGCCCACCACTGCCAGCCGTCACGTCAAAACATCTACTGGGAAATGGTATCGATGCGTTCCTGCTTGCTAAGCTCGAGGAAGATGATCTCAGTTTCTCACCACGCGCCAGTCGACACACGTTAATTCGACGGCTCTACTTTGACCTGCTTGGACTCCCACCCACCCCTCAACAAATCGCTCAATTTATTCAGGATTCCAGTCCTAACGCATACGAACAATTAGTGGATCAACTTCTTGCAAGCCCTCGTTATGGAGAACGTTGGGGCCGGCACTGGCTGGACATCGCTGGTTATAGCGATTCAGCTGGAGTTTTATCTGCAGATCAGGACCGACAACTCATTTGGCGGTATCGCGATTATGTCATCCGTGCCTTCAACAGCGACAAACCCTACGACGAATTTGTGAAACAACAGTTAGCCGGTGACGAGCTTTCTGATTACTACAACGAATACCATCAGGCCGACCACCTTTCTGCGTCCACGATCGAAGCGCTCGATGCAACCGGTTTTCTCCGCACTGGCCCTGATGCCAGCCGCCCAGACTTCAACACCATTAAGAACGTAAATGGCTTTTATTATTACCCGACAATCGACTCACAAGTCGCGATTGTCACGTCAAGCTTAATGGGACTCACGCTTAAATGCGCCAAATGTCACAATCACAAATTCGACCCGTTAAGTCAAAAGGAGTATTACGAATTACAGTCCATCCTGATGACGGTTTATAACCCGGACAACTGGGTGCCGTTTGCCAGTCGCACATTGATGCTCGCAAGCAAAAAACAAATTGACGCAAAGAATACAAGAGACGCCGAAGTCGATGCAGCCATCAAAGTGATTAATGATGAATTGGCCAGCATAGCCGGCAAACGAAGTGACGAACTCTTCACCACTAGACTTGAAAGTGTTGACGAGCAGATTCGTGATGATGTACGCACCGCCTTCACAACTGACAAAGCAGCTCGCTCTGAAATCCAGGCATTTCTGGTCGACAAGTATACCGCTCTGTTGAAACCACCCGCCGATAAGCTACAAGCTGAATTAGCCACTACTTTTCCCGATTTCAAAACGCTCGTTGACAGCAAAAACGCTGAGATCGCTCAACTCAACCAAACTCGCCATGTCTACGACAGTTCCTATGCGGCTTACGATGTGGAGGGCGAACCTTATACCCCGCTACTGCTGCGGGGCGATGCTCAGACCCCGGGGCAGGAAGTTCAGCCCAATGTCCCGACGATGATTCGCACGAGTACGGCCTTTAACTGGGATAATGACACCAGGCCCGAACACACTTCGGGGCGACGCGCTGAGTTGGCACGTTGGATAACACAGTCTCGTCACCCACTGACTTCGCGTGTCATGGCTAATCGCCTCTGGTTCCATCATTTTGGCGAAGGGATTGTTTCCACCTTGGAGGACTTCGGCTGGGCCGGTGAAAGCCCTGAACACAAAGCTTTGCTGGACTGGCTGGCTGTGGAACTGGAAGACAACAACTGGAGCTTAAAGCACTTGCACCGCCTGATCCTGACATCCACTGCGTATCAACAAATCTCGTCTCAGAATACCGAATTGGCAGAAAAAGCCAATCAGTCTGATCCGCAGAACCGACTGCTGTGGCGGCAAAACCTTAAACGCCTGGAAGCAGAATCTTTACGAGACAGTATTCTATACATTTCCGGTGCCCTAGCTCCGAAGATGTTTGGGTTCCCCGACGGAATCCAGACTCTCAGTAGTGGCGAAGTGATTGTTGGAAATGGCGAGTTACCTCAACGCAGAAGTATCTACGTTAGAAATAAACGCTCCGCCCCCGTGTCGATCTTACAGCTCTTCGATCAGCCTGATATTGAAACAAACTGCATTCGTCGAAGTCAATCGACCGTCCCGTTACAAGCGCTCTCTTTGATGAACAGCGACCTGGCTAATCAATCTGCGGAATCCTTTGCCGAAAGCCTACTACTTTCCGGAAACCATGATCCTGAAGCAATTGTCCGGCAAGCTATCATCTCAGCCTACGGACGACCGGCAACGGATTTGGAGACTCAGGCTCTGGCTGAATTTCTAGCAGACCAAATCGCATCCCATTCCGCTCATCTCGGAAACAGGGAAGCGTGGTCGTATGGGACCGGCAATGTCGATGAGGAACATCCCGAGTTAACAAAGTTCAAACATTTTGCGCACTTTGAAAATGGCCAGTGGCAACTTGGGCCAGGATATCCCTACATGGGTGGGATGTGGGAAGGGCTCAATTCCACGAGCGGCCACCCCGGCGGAAACATGGGAGTGATTTTACGCTGGACTGCCGATGGCGGGGGAAAACTTAACATTGCCGGTACAGTAAATCATGGTTCACCGGCTGGTGACGGCGTCCGCATCACGGTCATCAGTTCAAAGCAGGGGAAATTAGGACAATGGATTGTAGCTCATGGAGAACAAAATCTATCGATGGAGCCTATTCGGGTTGAAGCCGGCGAACAAATCCTCTTTGTTAATGACAGGAACGGTGAGCTAACCTCCGACAATTTCGACTGGCACTGGATAGTTCAATCATTAAATGACGATGGTAAAGTGTCCAAAACATGGGATAGCATTCAGGGGTTTCACGGGCCACTTGACTCCACTCAGGCGATCAACCTGTCCATTTTGAAAAACGCTCTGACAGACCTTTGCCACGTCTTACTTTCCAGTAACGAATTTAGTTATATCGACTAACCAAGACCGAGCTGTAATGATGACTGACTTAACAAATCGCGAACACTACGAAATCTCACGCCGCCAAACCTTAAAGCATCTGGGTGCCGGCTTTGGCGGGGCAGTGCTGGCTTCGCTGATGCACGAGGAAACTCACGCCGTACGTAAAGTTCACAATCTGATACCTCGCGAGCCGATGCACGAACCGAAGGCAAAGGCAGTCATTCAGTTATTCATGCATGGCGGCCCCAGTCAGGTTGACTTACTGGATCCTAAACCCCTGCTGAACAAATACAGCGGTGAAACTCCACCTGCCACTGTTGCTGACGATGAAGAACGAACCAAGTACTTACTCGGGACTCCTTTCAAATTCAACCGACATGGTGAGTCGGGAACTGAGTTTTCAGACCAACTTCCCAACATCGCCAAACACGCTGACAAAATTGCTGTGATTCGTTCGATGTATGGTGAACACAGAAATCACGAGCATTCGATTTGGCTGGCTCAAACCGGTCTCATCATACCCGGACGACCGACACTCGGATCCTGGGCAGCCTATGGTCTGGGGACAGTCAACCAAAATCTCCCCGCTTACGTGGCACTACCTGATCCGAAAGGCGCCAGCACAGATGGACCTCGCAACTGGTCGAGCGGCTGGCTTCCACCGATTTATCAGGGCACGGCATTTCGTAGTGAAGGGTCACCAGTGCTGAATCTGCATCCAACCAAATCGATTTCAGGAACAACACGGGAACGAAAACTCGACCTCCTGAGATCGCTCAATCAAAAACATCAAGAACGGCATCCACGAGAACTCGAACTGGACGCCCGGATTAGCAATCTTGAACTGGCGGCACGTATGCAATTAGCCGCGACCGATGCAATAGACATCACGCGGGAGTCCGCAGAAACTCTGGAAGCATACGGACTCAATAACAAAACGACTCAATCCTATGGGAAGCGGTGCCTCATGGCTCGCAGGCTCGTCGAACGCGGCGTGCGTTTTGTACAAATCATGATGAGTGGCCAGCCATGGGATACTCACACCTCGAATGTCGCTAACACGAAAAGCTGCTGTGCACAAACAGATGGCCCTGTCGGGGCGTTGCTGACTGACCTACAGCAACGCGGTTTGCTCGATACTACGCTCGTCCTCTGGGGTGGCGAATTTGGGCGAACTCCGGGTGCCGAGTTACGCGGCAGTACTTCCAAGGGAAGTGAAGGGCGTGATCATCACCCCTACGGTTTCAGCGTCTGGATGGCCGGAGGGGGTATTAAAGGTGGTCAAACTTATGGTGCCACCGATGACTTTGGTTACCGCAGCGTTACGAATCGCACCAAATACTCCGACTATCATGCGACTGTTTTGCATCAACTGGGATTTGACCACAAAGAACTGGTTTATGAGCACAACGGCCGGGACGAACGTTTGACCGACGTGTACGATGCTCATGTCATCCACGATCTTATTAGTTAGGCTCAGACCTCTTCTTAACCATCTGCAAAGCCCCTTCTTACGAAAGCTAATGTGTTGCCACGCTCTTTAATGTCCCTGCTGTTAATGCTCATCGCATTGCCATCACTCTCTCTGGCCGAACAAAACTGGCCCATGGCCGGAGGACCGCAGGGATCATGGAAAGTCACGGGCCCCGAACCGCCACTGAAATTCAGTGTCAGGCACAACCACAACATTCTTTGGAAAGCTCCGCTACCCGAAGGCGGACAGAGCGGGATCGCAGTTTACGATGATCTCGTCTTTCTTACCATCATGAAACCATGGAGCCCGAAACACGATCCCGATGAACTCGCCTTGAAACAGGCAGCTTACCAAAACAGGCGGCTTGTCATTCTCGTAATGCTCGACGACGAGCTACTGGAATCCGACACAAACTTTCGGGAATTGCACACTCGATTCAGTAACAACGAATCACAAATCGACAACTACATTAACAAACGCGTCGAAATGCTGTTAGCAGAAGATGCCAGCCAAAACGTCCGGAAGCTTCGCGAGCGAGTGAGACGGTTTCACCCCAAAGTCAAAGAACTAGAGGTTCAACAGCGGCGCCTTACCACTCAATTGGACGGAATCCGCTCAGCAGTTTCAGAGGAATTTCGAGAGACGCTAGCTGCACTTAACGATGTTAACGAAAAGATTAAATCACTCCCTTCTTTAAAGGGAACGGACATTGTTGCCTACTGTTTAGATGCAAACACCGGAAAAACTCACTGGACAACGCAGCTCAAGGGTACCGTCGAAGGCCCCTACAACTACGGATTTAGTGACTCCAGCTCTCCCACTCCAATCACGGATGGTAAACATGTGTGGTTTGTTAATTGCAGTGGCTCTATGGGATGCTGGACAGTCAATGGGAAGTTAGTTTGGCAACGCGAATGGACTCCCTCTGCTAAAGCTCCTTTCAACAAGCAATTCGAACCAATCATGGTTAATGATTGGATTCTGAATGTCGAACCCCTGCCGGAAGATGACCCTCGTAAAAGTAAAGAAGGTGAACGGAAGTGGAACTATTTACGAGCCATTAATAAGACGACAGGGGAAACAGAGTGGATCGCCGAAGACGCGATTACACATTACAACACACCTGTTTTAGGATCGCTTAACGGACAGGCCTATGTACTACAAGGTCGAGGCGGTCCCCATGAAGTCCCCGAACGCCCGAACGGCCTCAGTTTAACCAGCGTGCAAGGCTCGAATGCTGGCACAGCATTATGGCACTGGGACCCGCAGGAAGACCTACCATTTGGAGCTCTCGCGAATCAACACTGGGATCGTCAATATGCCTACTGGCTCAAGACAGGGCTCCTAAAGCTCGCAGTGCTGGAGGCCGCCACCGGAAAGCAGGTTCGTGAACACGACCTTTTTTCTGACGCGACGACCACACTCTTTAATCCAGAGACAAACCAACTTGAGACGTTAGAACACCAAACTGTCCGAGGGGTAACCGACTTACGCCATACTAACATTGTCGCTAATGGTCACTTTTATTTCCTGATCCGCGACAAATGGCAGGTAGCACGAGTAAACATTGAAACCGGAGCGACTGCTTATCTTGAGCTGCCAAGTCAGGTCCATGGACTTCCGCACGAAAAAGACGAATGGACGTTTCGTGAAGTCCAGCCTAATGACACTCGCAATTCTCGTGGTTACGATGTGGCACAGGATCCCCGTATAAAGTTAGGTGGATTCACCAAGTCGTTTTTGGGGGCTCCAACGGTTGTAAATAATCGCATCTACTTTACGTCGATGACGGGACTGGTTTACGTTCTGAATGCCGATGCCAAGGCGTTCGACCGCTCAGCAATCCTCAGCGTTAATGATCTTGGCCCGATCGGTGAAACCTGGACCGTTAATTCCATCAGCTACGCCAATGGGAGGCTCTATCACCGAACCATGAAGGAAGTCATCTGTGTCGGACTTGCGCCTCCCTAAAAAGTCCGTCTCAACTTGCACGATAGTCATGTGGTCTTGTCGAAACGATTTAAAAAGACGACATTAGATGTTTAGCGAATTGATTTGTAATACTCCTATAGAAAGCCCCTCAGATGCCAACTGACGTTGTACTCATTGACCCGGAACACATGATTGACCAGCGTGAAGCTCGGTATGTAAAGGTTCTTGAAGAGGCCGGTTTTGAGGTCATTTACCCGGATGACCCCACGTTTTCCCGCGGGAAGAGCGAAGAAGAAACGATTGCTCAGCTTCAAAAATGTAATGCCGTTCTGGCCGGGGGCCCTATCATTACAGAAAGCGTGATGGCAGCCTGCCCTGAATTACGCGTCGTCGCTCGCAGTGGCGTGGGCTACGATCGCGTCGATATTCCGGGAGCAACGAAGCACAATGTTGCGGTCTGTATTACGCCTAACGCCAACCACGAATCTGTTGCTGAACACGCATTGATGTTGATGTTTGGCGTTGCCAAGGGTGTCCTGCAAAACGACGAACACAGTCGTGCAGGTCGCTGGCCTCAATCAGAGACTTTGCCAATTCGAGGAACAACGCTGGGGATTATCGGTCTGGGGCGGATCGGTCGCAGTTTGGCTGTACGTGCTGTCGCCATGGGAATGAAAGTCATCGCCTACGAACTCTACCCGAATAACGATTTCATCGCCCAACATGGCATTGAACTGGTCGACCAGGACGACTTACTTTCCCGCAGCGACTACGTCAGTGTACATTGCCCGGTCACTGAGCAAACCAAGGGGCTGATCAATGCTGATTTCTTAGGAAAAATGAAGCCGGGCAGCGTGCTGATCAATACCGCTCGGGGCGCCCTGCAGGTTGAAACAGATCTCTACGACGCGCTCACTAGCGGGCATCTATATGGAGCCGGGCTGGACGTTTACGAACAGGAACCGCCGAGTGCTGACAATCCGCTCTTCACATTACCCAATGTAGTGTTCAGCCCGCACATCGGATCGGGAGACCATCTGTCCCGGCTTATGATGGGAGTCGAAGCGGCAGAATGCATTGCCAGTTTGCGACACGGCAACTGGCCGGAAGGTGCCGTCGTGAACAATGAAATCAAAGACGGTTGGCGTTGGTAGAACACTCCTTCGGGAAAGGTTGGAGTCAATATGTACGAAAGCATTCAACCATTTAAAGCGAAGATGGATGCCGGCCAGCTTTGCGTAGGTCCAACCGTCAGTTTTTCCGATGCCTCGGTCACGGAAGCGTTGGCCGCCAGCGCCGACTATATCTGGATCGATCTGGAGCATAGTCCCACAAGTCTTGAGTCGATGGTAAATCACATTATTGCCTGCCGAGCTTGTGGCGTTCCGGGGATTGTCCGAGTGCCATCAGGTGAAATCGCATGGATTAAACGGGTGTTGGATGCCGGCGCAGATGGCATTATCCTTCCTCAAGCTCAGACGGTGGCGGAAGTTTGTGAGTTTGTAGAGGCTTGCCGATACCCTATGCAGGGTACTCGAGGTTACGGACCACGCCGTAGCACCAATTACGGACGAGTACAGAATGATGTCTATTTGCCTCAAGCCAACAGTGAAACTTTTGTGGTTGGCCAAATTGAATCAAAGGAACTCGTGGACAATATCGATGAATTAGTGGCCATCGAAGGACTTGACGGAGTTGTAATTGGCCCTTACGATCTCTCCGGTTCTTACGGTTTGCCCGGAGAGATCGATCACCCAACCGTCGTTGCTGCAATTCAAACTTCTATTGATAATTGCCGCGCAGCAGGAATCTATGTTGGTGTAGGCATGGGAAGCAACGCGGACACTGCCCGTCGCTGGCACGCTGCCGGTGCTCACTGGGCAATGGTTGGAGCAGATTACCAATACATGGTGCAATTTCAGGACCAGCTCTACACTAAAATCCGCAGCAACAATGACTAACCAACAAAGGCATTACTATGTATTTGAATATTAAAAAGTTCACCGACAAAATGGACTCGGGGCAACCCTGCATGGGGACGGCCATTACCTTTGGTGATCTTTCCATCACAGAAGCCGTTGCCAATGAATGCGATTTTGTTTGGATTGATCTGGAGCATAGCCCCACGGACATGGAATCGCTGGTCGGACATATGATTGCCTGTCGTGCAACCGGCACTCCTTTTTTGGTAAGAGTCCCTTCGGGAGATATCGGTTGGATCAAAAGAGTGCTCGACAATGGAGCAGAAGGAATTATTCTGCCTCAAGCCAAATCTTATGAAGAAATCAAACAGTTCGTCGATGCCTGTTACTACCCTCCGGTGGGCACGCGCGGATTCGGGCCCCGACGTCCTTCTGATTATGGCCGTATCGGTGGTGAGCAATATCTAAAGCATGCGAATGAGGAAATCTTCGTGTGCGCACAGATTGAGTGCAAAGCCGTCGTGGAGGACATTGATCGGATCGTTCAAATCCCGGGTTTGGATAGTATTTGCTTAGGCCCCATGGATCTTTCAGGATCGGTTAACAAATTAGGCCAAACATCCGATCCGGAAGTGGTGCAACTTATTGAAACCACCATTCAGGCTGGCAGAGATGCAGGACTTTATATTGGGATGGGAATGGCCGCTTCACCGTCGTTTGCCCTGAATGCCATTAAACAGGGTGTTCAATGGTGTCAGTGTGGAACAGACATGGAACTAATTGTTAGCGGCGCTCGCACACTTTATCAGGAAATTCGCGAAAGCCTCTAACCCAAACCTGTCATGCGGTTTTAGTCTCAATCCAATTTCTGAAACGGCCCACCAGAACAGTACTCAGTACAATCACACCGATCAACCCTCCGATCGAAAACCAGCGAGTGACAAGGAATCCTGCGTCCTCTTTATGATTCGTCCATGCGCCTAGCGCTCCAAGGACGACGAAAACCGTACCGGCAAATAAGTAGGACGCTCGGATCCACAGTTTAGACCGCAACCCTAAAGGCACGTGTTTTTGTTCAATCCAGGCATTCACAAAGCAAAAGACGGCACAAGAGATTACGCCAGTAAATAGATTCACCGGTCGCAGGATATTGATGATGATCTCTTTGGCGTTTGCTCCTTCGTCAATTCCGGCACCATAGACGATATTGAACATCCAGATAATTACACAAAATGCCAATCCGGTTTGCCAAAAGAGCATTTTTCTCTCGATTTTGTTCCTGCGAACATTCGCCCAATTTGGATTAAAGGATCTCATGATTTCCATCACGATGGCCACACCAATTTCAATCGTTCCGTAAAGTGTGCCAAACATGGTTAGCACAGCACCAGCAACGTAAAGCGGGTACAACCAGGGGTGTACATTCGTCAGGATTTCGGCCTGTTGTCCCAGCATGTTTTTACTGTCAGGAATCGCTTCCTTGGGGCCAAGCATCTCTACCCCGGAAGTAACAAACACAGCACTAAAGATGACGATCAACGAAAAGCTAATGGCACAATCAATGATCGGAGCTTTGAGCCATTTGCGTGCTTCATGTTTGGGATCGTCCGCAATCTCCCGGAGCAATTGCTGAGAGGGCGGGGTGGTGCCGGCATATCCCCAGCGTTTGTCACGCAACCAGGTCGTATACGCCATGTAATCGAATCCGGCTCCACCAATCACTCCGACATACGTTGTCAGTTCCGCCCATTTATTGGTCGTCGCAATTGCCGCAAACTTGTCACTGGAACGTATCCAATTCGGATAGTCTCGAAAGACCGGTGTAACAAATCCCTTGAGCATCTCCCAATAGTCAGGGCTGTACATCACCATCGACGTCACCGCAGCAACCATCAATCCGGCCACGACTCCGATTTGCACTTTCTCCATCACGTTATATCCGCCGAATAGAGAAAGACACAAAACGACACTCACCATGAGCATAGCCCATAAAAATTGCGCAGCACCATTGAGTGACTCTGCTGTACCCGTTAGTAACGCCAGATAATTCCCCAACACACTACTATGGAAACTTATCCAAACCGGCTGAGCGACGAGGATGATCAACAGAAACATCAGTGCCATCCATCCCCGTGGGCCTGGCAAATCCAACATCCTGCGAAACGGATGGACTCCGGTTAACAACAGATGCTTTGATGTCCCGAACACGAGCGCCCATTTCAGCAAAGAAATGGTAATGAACAGAAAGAGTATGTTGTAGCCAAACAGCACTCCCCCCCGCGTGGAGAAAATCAGCTCGCCTGTACCGATCGTAACACTCGCAACAATGGCACCGGGACCAAAGAGAGATAACCAGCCAACAAGACTACGTTGAGTTAATGCTCTGGGGAGCGGAGGTAACTCTGGCGTACAGGGCGATTCCGGAGTGGATGCCATAGGGGATTCAGTCTCGAACGACCAGCTTTAGAGCAAGCCTTCAATCGGTGATGCGTGATAAATATGATGAGGTCGTTCTTCTTCGTCGTGCCAGGCGGCCGTGTGAGGAATCCCGAGACAGTGGTACATGGTTGCTGCCATATTTTCCGGCGTCTGCGGGTCGGCAGCAGGGTAACCGGCAATCTTATCTGAAGCTCCGATGACTCGTCCTCCCTGGACACCACCACCGGCAAAAAAGACAGACTGTACCGCGCCCCAGTGATCGCGACCGGGTTCATTAAAAGAATCACTCAGGAGCGAAATCTTGGGCGTTCTCCCAAACTCACCAGCCATGACGATCAAGGTTTCATCAAGCATACCTTCTGCGTCCAGATCATTCAGCAAGGCACATAACGCCCGGTCAGTCGGTGGAAACAACTTTTCCTTGAGGCGATAAAAGGCATCACCATGGGTGTCCCAGGTTTCATTATTCCCGAGATTGACCTGCACCATATTAACGCCGGCTTTGACTAATCGTTTGGCCATCAACAGGGACCAGCCAAAACTGTTAGCGCCGTAACGCTCCTGCATTACAGGATCTGCATTCGTAACATCCAGGGCATGGCGAATCTTATGATCGGTTAACAGTGAGATCGCTTGCTGACGATTACTGTCGTATCCAAGTACTTTTGCTGAGGATTCCAATTTCGCTCGCTGACCGTCAAGTGTATTCAACAGGCCCAGTCGACCACCAAGTCGACTACTATTCATTCCATGAGGCAGCGTCAGGTTAGGAGCCTGATAGACACGGGCATCCTCTTTCGCGGGTGGCTTTTTACTTTGATTCGGGTATGTAAACTCAGGGTAGGCTCCCCGCCACATGGGGTCGCCATAGGGCGAGGCTTCGATGAAGAACGGGTCACGATTTGACCCCATCAAACCGCCGTAGGCTCCGGGGATTACCCCTCCGGACCAATGCACTAATCGTTCCGGCAAAACAACCGACGGGGGAAGGTTGTTATATCGTGCCGGCAAGGCATCTCCGACGATGGAGGAAATCGAAGGCCAATCGGTTGGACGAGGTTTGCGATCTCCCTGAAAACCTGCCGGAGCTTCACTGCGACCGGTGAGCATAAAGAAATGCCCCAACGTATGACCGTTGGTAGGGTGCGTCAAGGATCGACAAACCGACCACTTATCACTTATCGATGCCAAACCCGGTAGGTGTTCACAAATCTGAGTCCCGGGAGTTTTTGTGGATGCAGGATTGAATTCACCCCGAACGTCATCAGGTGCATCCGGTTTAAGATCGAAACTGTCCTGCTGAGCCAAGCCACCTGAAAGAAATATATAGATCAATGACTTGGCTTTACCAAAGCCTGGCTGCGAATTAAATTCCTTGAGATCCGCGGCCTGTAAAGACTTATGATGATTCATGCCCAATCCAAGCAAACCGACCGCACCCGCTTGCACAGCGACTCGGCGACTAAATTGTGGATGACTATAAATACTCATCTCGTTTCCTTTACGAAGATGTATTGGACTGGCGATCACTGTTTATTATTATCGGAACAATCCAAATGCAGGTCAATTTATATTGTGCTCTTGATCGCAGGTAATAGCCCCAATGAGGGGGATTTTATTCGAAAATACCGGACTCTGGCCTATACTGTAGTGGCATTACCGTATTCGGAGATTTTAGCATGCTTCAAGTTTTAGGGAGCCATACAGGATTTTCCCGCCGCCAACTACTTCAAGTCGGCGGTGCGGGCATGATGGGCATGCACTTTGATCGACTGCTGCAGGCAGAACAAAAAGAGCCCACATCTAATCCCAAAGCCAAAGCTGTCATCTTCGTATTTTTGTTCGGCGGCCCGAGTCAGCTCGAAACATTCGATGTACGACCTGATGCGCCGTCGACCATCCGCGGACCGTTCGGGACGATACCAACCAAAACACCGGGTTTACGATTCTGTGAACACCTACCCAATCTGGCGCGGATCACTGATAAATTCGCTTTGATTAAAACGGTCAACCATAGTGAAAACAATCATAATGGCTGTCACTTCATTCAGACAGGACAGGCATTACCACCTGCTGAACGCGGTTCGGCAAATGTGAGTGCCACCGATAAGGACTGGCCGTCATTTGGCAGTGTAGTTTCCTACATGGATCGCCAGCAGCCCGGTCGGCCAACCCCGGAAATTCCTCCGTATATCTATCTGCCCAACACGGTCGGCCGATTTGCCGGCTATGATTACAGCGGCCAATATGCCGGATGGCTTGGAAAAGAATACAATCCCATGGCGACGCAAATCCAGAAACTGCATGCCACCGACAATCCATTCTTTCGGGACTGCGAAGATTCGCAACTCAACTTCCAACCACCGGGACTGGTTCGCTCGCCCGACATCACACTTGACCGATTGAATCGTCGACTTAATCTTAAACGCCAGTTCGAACTGGAACGTCGAAAACTTGACGAGGCAGCCGGACCTCAGGCCTTTGGAGCTCTGAGAAGTAAAGCTCTTCACATGCTCAATTCGACGGCCGTTGCAAATGCATTTGACATTCGGCAAGAGTCCGACGAATTGCGAGACAAATACGGACGCAGTCTCTTCGGGCAGTCATTACTGATGAGCCGTAGGCTGGTGGAAGCCGGAGCCAGGTTTGTGAGTGTTGGCTGGGACATGGCAGTTCGAGGTGACGACACAACCAGCTGGGATAGTCATCGCGAATTAACAAGAGTCATGCGTGACCATTTACTGCCCGGCCTTGATCGCAGCTTACCTCCATTTTTGCAAGACTTAGAAACACGGGGCATGCTGGACGACACACTGGTCGTCGTTTGTGGTGAAATCGGGCGAACTCCCAGGTTTATAAACCGAGGCTCTGCCGATGGACGTGATCATTGGTCCTACTGTTTTCCGGCTTTGATGACTGGTGCGGGCATTCAACAGGGTGCCATTTATGGTGAGTCAGACAAACATGCTGCTTACCCATTGTCTGATGCGGTTTCGCCGGCGGACATTGCAGCAACCATTTATGATCGTCTGGGAATCTCTCCGGAAGCACGACTTCCCGGCCCTCAGGACCGTCCCGTGCCGATCGCAGAAGGCGGCAGAGTTATTCAGGGTATTCTTTAACCCCCGGGTTATTTGCTGAAGCGTTTGGCAATGCCTGCCAGCATCGCCCTCATCCCTTTATCCACTTTGACGTTATCGAGCTGTTTCTTATCTTCCAAAAGCTTATCAAGCTCGTTCTTATCCAGCCACATCCCAAAGCACTGAATACAGTGGTCCATCTTGACCGGCTGCATATAGGAAACATAGTTCGTCCTCAGGCCAATCTCAACACAATGCGGACAACGCAGGTATCCTTCAAGTGCCAGCATCGGTGCTGCGGGATTACCGTACTCCTCTTCCAACTGTTTCTCGATTCCCTGCACACCAGTCTCTCGCAGCTTTTCCAACTCACCGTGCTCCAACCAGATGCCGTCACAGCTTTGGCACTTATCCACCGTAACATCTTCAACAGACAGGGCGGTAAGCATCGCACCACATTTAGGGCATTGCATTTCAACTTTCCTTACAGACAAACTGCTGGAGACTATTTCCTACGATACTTGTATACAGCTGCAGAACGTGGATTGGGCAACGTAACCACCGCCCCCTTTTCGGACAACCTTTGGCCGGAGGAACGTTGTATCACCCGGCCCTCTATGTCTTCGATAACATAAACACCGTCATTTTCCAATCCGCGCAACTTAAATTGCATTTGTGATGCCGGACTTTCGGGTCGTCGGAACGCCATGACAACACCGCTGCCGTCACTTTCACGATTAAATTGCCAGGCCATCCAGACGTCATTATCGGTTCGGTATCGAGTCAGTGGGTAATAATCATCGTAGTAGTAGGCGATCACTTCTTGCCGTTGAGCCATCAGTCTCCTGGCGGATGCAAAATCAAAGTCGTCCCGCCTAACATCCCAGGTCGTCGTATTCGATGGCGCTAACTGACTCCAAAACGTATAGGCGTCGGTCGTGTTTATCCCGGTCCCAAAGTAGGGAATCCACATTGTCATGCCATAACTTAGGGTTTGCATACCTGTCGTTTCATAAGCATAGTCGCTGCGCCATAACGGCACAGCTCGACGCAATGTCTCCAACTCATTTCGGCTACCACCTCCCGAGCAAATGTCGATACGCAGCATCGGATGGCGATCACGCAGCGTATCCCAGTACTTAAGCAACCCCGCCACATGCTTCATCTCGGAAATACCTCGTCGTCCCGATTCATCATTGGATTTCCAATAGGAAAGCGGAGGGATACCATCATGACGATACAAATCCACGCCCTGACTGTTGATTCTGGAATCCACATAGTTTGTCATCCAACCGGCTGCAGCTTCATCACCGAAATTAAAGAGTCGCATGTCACCACGTCCCCAGGGAGGAGCTTGCGGAGCATCCATACGAACCCAGCAGGAAAGCGTGTAGTTCTGATGCGTAGAATTTGGAACCTTCACTCCGTAATCATTATTAAATGCCAGCGCCTTACCAACCGCACCTTGAACATATCGATATTCACCGGCACCAATTTGTTCGCCGTCAACTCCCCCCGCCATATCCTTAACATTGCCATCGAAGGGGTAGTGATGCCGAGGTTTTATGTTCAGCTGGTGGCGATAAAGCTGTTGAACCTGACTGGCTTTCAAGGCTGCCGCATACACTCGCACATCATCTATTTCACCTACAATTCCGCGTGTTTGATATTGGCGACCAATCCCAAACGAGTCATTCTTGTTCATCAACCCGACGTTTTCTGATTCCGTAGCAGCACTCAGTTGACCATCGATGTAGACCTTAATTTCACTTTTCCCGGAGTCGTCGTTAATGAAGCGGGTTGCCGTAACCAGGTGCCATTGCCCATCAGCAAGACCTTGCTTACTGGTTGCGGTGGCATCCGGATTGCCTGTACCAAAGGCGGCAACGTCTTCCATCAAAGTGAGCCCGGAGTCATTAACATGCGCTGGATATTCTCCCTGTATCAACGCGTGTCCCATCCACCATTCGGCTCCGCCCTTTAGCAGCCATTGGGACTGCGTCTGATCAATGACCGTTCCGCGGGTCACTAACTCAGGTGTAAACCAAAGAATAAACTTCATGTCCCGATCATGGAGGTGGTCGGAGATTGGCTTCAGTCCATTGGGAAATCTTATTTTATGAGGATCCCAACTCCCGACATTCAGCCAATAATCTTCATAGTCGTACCAACCGGCATCGATCCACCAGTAATCAGGTTTAATCCCGTTATCCACATATCGATTCACAAACATCTTCTGGTTTGCTTCGTTGGCTCCTGAACTTTCAATGTAATGAGCAGAACTGGAAGCATTGTGTTGAAACGGTGGCAAGGCACCATCGGCAGTTCGCGGCAGATTGTTATCAATCATCCATCGTCGCCAGAGGTTTTGAGCACGCAACCAGTCGCCACCATTCCATAACAGCATCGCAATCCTCGGCGTACGCACCTCTTCACCAGGCTTTAGATAGAATGCGACATCCTGTTGACCAGCCTGGACTCGAATTCCGCGACCCGCATCGCGCACCAGTGACGCTTCCCACTGTCCAGGCCAACCGATTGCAAAAACAGCACCTCGTTGATTCCATTCGAGATTAAAGAACGGAAGGTCATTGCTTGCGGGTAAGCCGATTAGTGCTCCCAAATCTTTCCTGCTATCGGGCGTCAGCGTCGTTTGACGGGGTGCATAATCTGTTTCATCAGACATGCGGACCAATGAGTGAGGACTGCCATTGCTGTGATGCAGTAAAAATTCACCTTCGTTGTCTCTTTCAAATCCAATATCCAGAGGCAAGACATTTTCAATCATGGGTGTCGGCTTCCTCGACGAATTCCGCAATACCAGAACCCACTCGACCACTGGCAGAACGCGGTTTGCAGTCGCCGTACATTCCACAACAAGGCCGGTACGAGAATCGGTAAACGTCAGGATCTTACTTATCGTGTCCTGGTTCGGGCCTTTGCTAGTTTCGAGCGTTTCCCGCCGTTGTTCCCAACCACCCAGCAGTTCACTTGAGTGTCGTCCGTCATACTCAAAGGAGAAAGGAAGTTCGGGAGGAGGCATTGCACCCAGGGGAGCGGTGGGAAGATCACCAATACGAATTTTACGCCCATTGACTAATTCCACGGTCGCCTCTGCCCAATCAGACTGATTGAAGTCAACCTGTTCAATGACTCCTTCTGACTGACCAAGCGTCGTCAGGACAAAGGACTCTACACCGTTCAGGTCAACGTCCACTTTTTCACCTGGAATGCCTTCCCTCATTAAGGGCGACCGATAGCGTTCCTTTCCTTTTACAGTTACCGTGCCAACCACAGCACCTCGCTTCGCATTGGAATAGAAGCTCGTTACTCGATTACTATCCACGCCAAAAACAGCGGTCAATCTCTTAGCTGGTGCGGGCAATGTCACAGTAATGGTTCCTGGTGACGAAAGGTACAATCCGTGCCTGTAAGTTTTGCGATGAATCTGTAATGGCAAAGCCCCCAGTTGTTTGTGATACACCTTGGTCGTCGCCATATTTTTCAGCAAGGGTCCATGTTCGAGTGCGACTTCCAAATACCCGTCATGCGTTCGGACGCTCGGATCGTTATCAAACCTGGCTCGCACCCAACGTTCCACGTTTTTCAATTCTGCATCAGTCGGTTCAACCGCCGTTAGCAGTGTGGTGATAGAAAAAATCAGAAGTGCAATCGGGATTCTCATTATTGCTCCAACAATTTACGGAGAGGCCACCTCAACCCGGTGATAAGAATACTCGGATTATACTGCATTGTCGAATGCCGGATTTGTCAACGCTCGGTTTCTCTTAAGTTTCCCGCCGGCTAGAATAGAAGCGTAGCCACTTCCGTCTGTTCGCCGTAGTCAAAAATGAAACACGCTTTGCTTATACTGACGATTCTATTGCTCGCGATTACGCCGGGTTATTCCGAGCGTCCCGATGCCATAAGCTTCACCCGTGACATCCGCCCCATCCTGTCCAATAAATGTTATAAGTGCCATGGCCCTGATGAGGACGCCCGCGTTTCCGAAATGCGACTAGACACGCAAGCCGGATTATTTGACAAGGCAATTCCTCCTGTATCCCCGCACAACCTTAAGAAAAGCCAGCTTATCCAGAGGGTACTTGCCACCGACCCTGACATCAAAATGCCACCAGCCTCTGCTAATAAGGACCTTACCGCAGAGGAACTCGAGTTACTGCAGGCATGGGTCAGACAGGGAGCTGACTGGGAACCACACTGGGCATTTCAGCCAGTACGGGATCCGAAAGTAATTCAGCGGCGAGGCGACTGGGGAAACAGCGGATTAGACTCGTTCATCCTCAGCAAGCTGCGCGAGGCTAACTTAAGCCCTTCTCAGGCTGCGGATCCGCACACATTGATTCGCCGGCTTTATCTGGATCTGATCGGTATCCCACCTTCTGTCGAGGAACTTGACGACGCAATTCAAACTGTTTTCGACCAGCAGGGACACATCCTAGCTGAACCATACTCGGCTCTTGTCGACAAACTGATTGATCGACCTCAATATGGTGAACGTTGGGCGCGACGATGGCTCGACCTAGCTCGTTACGCCGACACCAACGGCTATGAAAAGGATCGCGACCGCAACATGTGGCCGTACCGGGACTGGGTTATCCAATCCATCAATAGTCGCATGCCCTTTCATCAGTTCACGATTGAGCAGCTTGCCGGAGACCTCCTGCCCGGTGCAACAGCAAACCAGCGAATCGCAACAGGATTCCACCGAAATACCATGTTGAATGAAGAGGGAGGCATTGATCCGCTGGAATTCCGGTTCTATGCCATGACCGACCGGGTCGCCACCACCGGAACTACCTGGCTGGGGCTTACCACAGGATGTGCACAGTGTCACACTCACAAATACGATCCCATCACCCACCGTCAATACTACGAATTCATGGCTTTCATGAATAACACAGATGAACCGGAAATGGATATCCCGGATACCAATATTGACCAACAGCATCAGGACAATCTAGCCAGAGCTGTGACGTTGATTGGAGAATTGGAACAGCACTACAACAAAGCCGGTAAGAGCCTGGAAACAGAGTACCCAAAATGGCTGTCAGAACAACGCAGTCGACGGCGCAACTGGAGTTATCTGTCACCTGACAAGATGAGTACAAATCTACCACACTTAGAGCTCGAACCCGATCACATCGTGTATGCATCCGGGGATTCCACTAAACATGACGTTTTTGAACTGGAATATGATGTCGAAGCAACCGGGATTCAGGCTATTCGCCTTGAGGCGCTACCTGATGCACGCCTGCCCAACTATGGTCCCGGGATGACAAATTACGAAGGTACAATTGGCGACTTCTTTCTTACGGAATTCCTCCTCACTGTTGATGGAAAGCCGGTCCGATTCACTAAGGCGTTGCATAGCTATGCCAAAAATCGTTATGGAAATCAGGATACTTCCGCAGCTTTGATGATCGACGGCGATATTCAAACGGGGTGGTCTGTTCATAACGGGCAGGGGCAACGGCATTTGGCGGTTCTAAAACCGGAGCAACCCATCCCGGCAGGACGTTGGAAACTGGAGATGCATTTTGGACGCCACTTTTCCAGTTCGCTGGGCAAGTTCCGATTGTCCGTGGCCACCGATGACCGGCCTCTATCAACTGAAGAACTTGGGGACACAGCTGAGAGTTTGTTAACTATCCCGGACAACGAGCAAACCGCTGCTCAGCGAAATATCCTGCGACACGAGTTTTTGTTACTAGCGCCTGAACTAAAGGAGCAGGCCGGACGAATTCGAAAGCTTCAACAAAAACCGCCCTACCAACGAGCCATGGTAATGCAGGAACGGCCGCTGCAGAATCCTCGTCAGACCTACCGTCACCATCGGGGTGAATTCCTTAGTCCTAAAGAAGAAGTTACTCCGGAACCGTTAGCATTCCTACACCAATACAACGATGACTTGCCGAAGAATCGCCTTGGGTTTGCTCAGTGGATCATTGACCCAACCAATCCCCTGACGGCAAGAGTTGTGGTCAATCGACACTGGGATGCATTCTTCGGCAAAGGGATCGTTGCCACTGTCGATGATTTTGGATTTCAGGGAACGCCGCCTACGCATCCAGATCTTCTCGACCATCTGGCGAGCAAACTCATTGAAAACAACTGGTCGATTCAATGGTTACACAAATACATTGCCACCAGCGCCACCTATCAACAATCGAGCGTTTTTCAGGCTGCGACTCTGAATAAAGACCCCGGCAATCATCTGCTTAGTTACTTCCCACGTACTCGACTCGACGCAGAAATCATTCGTGACTCGGTACTTCAAAGTGCCGGCCTGTTGTCAGAAAAAATGTACGGTCCGCCGGTAAAGCCTTTACAGCCTCAAGGCGTATCAACTGCAGCCTACGGTTCACCCAAATGGGTTGCCAGCATCGGCGAGGATCGATACCGACGTAGCATTTACACATATACAAAGCGAACAGCGCCTTTTGCAATGTTTAACACCTTCGACGGACCAAGTGGTGAATTCTGTACGGCAAAGCGAGATCGTTCCAACACCGCCTTACAGGCCTTGACCATGTTAAATGATGTGATGTTCCTTGATATCGCTAAACAATTCGGCAAGGAATTGGCTGAACAGAAGTCTTCCGCCGCAGAGACCCTGTCATTGGCCTACAAACGCATTTTTTCGCGACCACCCACCGTTGACGAAATGTCTGAAGTGTTGGACTTTTATCATTCGGCAAAGGATCATTACCGCTCGAACCCCGAACTTGCCAATGTGTTTACCGGGCTGGATGGCGTAGAGGGCATCGAATCCGCATCCTGGGCCGTTGTCGTAAGAGCATTATTTTCCACCGATGAAGTGGTCACCAGGAATTAGAAACGCAATGAATCCAATTTCCCCACAGCTAGGTTTGACGCGACGCACATTTCTTCAGGATTGTGGCGTTGGCACGGGCAAGATGGCATTAGCCTCATTACTTGCCGCTTCGACGTCTGCAAAAGCAAGTGCTCCTGAAACCCATTTACCGGGACACGTTAAGCCACACCATGTCCCCAGCGTTAAAGCCGTCATTCATTTGTTTATGGCCGGGGCGCCTAGTCAGTTGGAGCTATTTACAGAAAAGCCTTTACTGCGGGAATTAGAAGGGCAACCATTACCTGATTCGGTATTGGGTGACCAGCGTTATGCTTTCATTCAGGCCAATGCAGGTGTGCTGGGCCCACAATTTAATTTTGGAAAGCATGGTGAAAGCGGACAGGAGATTTCAGAGGTATTACCTCATCTTCATACCATTGCGGATGACATTTGTATGTTCCGTGCCGTGCATTCCGACCAGTTTAACCACGCGCCCGGACAACTCTTTTTCAATACAGGATTTGGTCAACCCGGACGACCCAGTATTGGATCCTGGACAATGTACGCTTTGGGAGCAGAGACTCAGGAACTCCCGGCTTACGTGGTTATGAATACTGGTGGAGGCTTGAGTGGCGGAGCAGGGCTCTATTCCAGTGGTTTTTTACCGACCGTCAATACCGGAGTCATGTTTAGGAATCAGGGGCCACCGATCCTGAACGTCTCGACACCAGACGGCCTGTCAGAAGCTATTCAGCAAGGCACGTTTGATCTCATCAAACGTCTCAACCAAAAGCAATTCACTCAACTGAAAGACCCTGAAATACAAACTCGAATCGCTTCGTTTGAGATGGCTGCCCGTCTTCAGGTGTCGGCACCGGAATTAATGGATCTTAGTCAGGAATCTCAGGAGACGCTGGATTTGTATGGCTGTAAACCAGAGCAAGCATCTTTTGCACGAGCCTGTTTACTGGCGCGACGAATGGTCCAGCGTGGGGTACGCTACATCAACATTTTCCATAGCGGTTGGGATGCTCACTCCAACGTAAAAGGCACATGTTCGAGTAAAGCAACTCAGACAGACCAGGCGTCAGTCGGTTTAGTGCAAGACCTGAAACGACTAGGCATGCTGAATGACACTTTGGTTGTCTGGGGCGGCGAATTCGGCAGAACTCCGATGGTGGAACAGAATCCCACCTTAGGTCGCAGCAATGGCCGGGACCATCACCCCCAGGCTTATACCATATGGATGGCCGGTGGGAGCATGAAACCGGGTTTTGCCATGGGGCAAACAGATGATTTCGGATTTCATCCAACCGAAGACGCTGTGCATGTCCACGACATTCAGGCAACCATTCTTCATCAAATGGGTCTGGATCACGAGCGTTTAACTTACCACCATGCTGGCCGGGACTTTCGTCTGACTGATGTACACGGCAAGGTGATTTCGAAAGCTCTTAGTTAATCATTCTTAGATTTCACCAGGATCGATTCCGTGTGATAGAACTGGATATTCTTCGCATATTCAGAGCCAACCCAGGTGGCAAATGCAACTTTACCGTCTTTAGGATCCGGTGGAATATCAAACTCAACGACTAATTGTCCCTTCCCCTGAATCCTGGTTTCTTTGCGATCAACACGTTCACCAGCTTTTCCCTGCTTGAGTGTGATCGTAATACCCTGACTGCCTAATTTCGCCGGTACGTCATAATCCACAACGTATTTAACCGTAGTGCCCGCAGATATCGGCACCGGCAACTTAACGGTAAAGACTTTTTGTTTGGCCGAACGTTGGCCTGATTTGTTTCCTGCAGGATTCGAGTTTTTTGTTTTGCGAGCCCCGGCTTCTGCTTCTTTCGCCAACACATAAGCTTCCCTTGCTTTCGCATCGTCAAAGTTTTTAAAGCAATCGAGCATATGATCATTTGTTTCCTGCATCCAGTTAAGCAACCGCCTCCGTTGTTGCTCGATCACCTTCTGGTGATCCGGGTTATCAATCAGGTTATGCAGACAATCCGGATCGGCTTCAACATCATAAAACTCCTCCGGGACTCGATGCCGATACATTGCCAGACGCGCTGCCATCGTCTCATCCTGCTCAGCCAATGCCGCCAGTCGACGATAGGTTTGCGTCCCGGTCGTAGCCGTGGCGAAGACCCGTGTTCCGTTAGACCAGGCATTGGCAAGATAGAGATACTTTCTGGTCTGCACAGCACGAATAGGATCGCGTGACCTGCCGGAATTCTCGTTGTACTCTTTAATCACAAACTCGCGACCGTGCTGGCGTTTACCCTGCAACACTGGTGCGAACGAGCGTCCATCCATGGCCGGGCCTTTGGCATCAACAATTTCTAAAATCGTTGGAGTCAAATCAACAGCGGAAACCATATGTTCAGAATCCATCGTGTTCGCTTTGGTCACTCCCGGCCAACGAATAGCCAGCGGCGTATGAGTACTGTGATGATAGAGCTGCGTTTTGGCAAACGGCAACGGCATTCCATGATCGGAAAGAAAGACTACGACTGTGTCATCCTCTTTTCCGGATTCTTCTAATGATTCAAGGATGCTCCCTACACAATCGTCTGCTCGACTAACCGAACTGTAGTACAACGCGAGCTCCTGGCGAACCACCGGATCATCGAAGAGAAACCCCGGCACAGGAACATCTTTAGGTCCAACGACTAGCGATGGTTGATTCCTATCACCCTCGCCCGAATAGAACGGCTTATGAGGATCTGACACGTTGACCATCAGGCAAAACGGTTTATCCGCTTCCTCTGCAGCCTTGATTCCACGTGCTGTTGCTTCACCAAAGTGCAATGGGTTCTTCTTATCGTAATTCGAACCATCTTCGGCAGTATCCAGAATCGCATCCCAGGGGTAGGGATGGTAGGGGGTTGAGTGAGTAGTCTTACCCATAATGGCTGTGAAATAGCCCGCTTCTTTCATCATATCGACGAGGTGCTGATGATTGGGCTGTTTCACCTGATAGAAACCTTCCACCTGATTGTTATGGGGATACAGGCCGGACCACATCACATTGCGACCAGGCATGCAATTACCGACCTGCACATGGGCATATTGAAAACGCATTCCTGACCGCACCAGTGAATCCATGTGCGGCGAGATACCTTCGATCGGACAACCATAACTACCAATCGAGTCCGCACTCATATCGTCAACCGTAATGATTAGCACATTAGGCCGAGCATGAGCGGAACCGGTAAAGACCAGGATCATCGTAAACACTATTAAAGCGCGCATCGCCATTTCATTTCCCTTCAGCCGTAAGAATACCTGGCTTCGTTTTCCGGTTACTCTTCCAGGTCTTCAATGACTTTACCCAACACCTGATTTACATAACCGTTATATCGACCGTCCGGTGACGCTCCGTTTTTTCGCGGCAATGCCTTGATTTGGTCCAGAGCATGACTCGCTTTACCGTCCAGTTTGTCGACGGCATTAAGTGCCGTAAGTGACACAAATACCGGCCTCTCTTCAGTCCATGCGGTAAGGGTCAGCAGATGATCGGTGGCCGCACGTACGTCGTCACCCTTACCGTATTTCGCCAACGCATAAGCTCCGGCAATCTGAACGTAGGGCGATTTATCTTTCAGGCAATCACGTAGAGAATCAGCATGATTTTCATATGCGACTGCCCCGCGATTTAGTAATCCAACGGCACCCCAGTATCTAACGGCACTATCGTCATCGGCAAGATATTCAACCATCGCACTGAGACTCTGTTCATCCCGGTGAGTCGCCCGATCTGCAGCCGCGAAGATTCGTGCAAATGGGTACAACTCGTCATCGTGCCCCATTTCAAAGGGCGACATTCCTGCACTGCGGCTATGAATCTCACCTTCAGGCAAAAATCCAACATCCCGAATTTCAGCGCACCACTGGTAAAGGGCTCCTCGCAGTTCAGCGAGGATCTTTTGATGTTCTTGCGAATCCACCAGATTATTCACTTCATCGGGATCGGCCTGTAAATCATAAAGCTCCTCGGTGGGCTTCAATTTCCAATAGGCCGACTGCGCGTCGTTTAGTTTGCCTGCCAGGTAATCCCGTTTCCAGGCAGCTGTCGAGGGAGTCACAAAATTGTAGGCAACATACTGACCGTAAATGAAGTGTGGGTTGAAGTTGCGGATGTAATGATACCGACCGTCGGTCACCGTGCGAATAAAGTCATATCGCTCGTCCATCCGATCCCGAAAGCCAAACATATAATCGGGCTTCTTCTGCTGAAACTTCCCAGCAAACGCATGCCCCTGCATATGTTCCGGCGGTTTGACGCCGGCCAGGCTTAAGACCGTAGGTGCAAGGTCGACAAAATTGACTAAACGATCGCTAGTCCCCCCGGCCTTATATTCTTTTGGCGCCAGATGTTTCCATTTTTTGGGAAAGTAAACCACCATAGGAACAGACAACCCTGAGTTATAAGGCCACCGTTTCGAACGCGACATTCCGCTTCCATGGTCTCCGTAATAAAAGACAATCGTATCCTCGGACAACCCTGACTTATCAAGTTCCGCCAGACGTTGTCCAGCCATGGCATCTGCCTGACTTACGATATCATAATACTGAGCCCAGTCCTGGCGAGATTCTGCATTATCCGGATGATACGCTGGCACGCGTACCTTTGCCGGATCCAGAACTTTTTCATGGGGCCGCCTTCTAATTTTGCTTTCGTGACTGATCGTCACATTGAAAATTGCAAAAAACGGCTGCCCCTTTCCGCGATTGCGGTAATGAGCTTTATTAGAAGAAACATCCCATCCCTGATTCTGTTTCCTGACGTTGTAATCCTGCTTGGAATTATTGGTCGTATAGTATCCGGCCTGTTTCAAGTACCAGGGGTAGAATTGCACGTGATCCGGCAGCGACACCATACTTCGCATATGCTGACCACCGATCGAAGGAGGATACATACCTGTAATAATCGTCGTCCGAGCCGGGGCACAAACCGGGGCACAAGACCAGGCAAGATCAAACAACATCCCTTTGCTCGCCAGGGCGTCGACATTAGGAGTGACTGCGAGTTCGTCACCATAGCACCCCATTTCCGGACCATGATCTTCGCTCGTCAGCCAAAGGATATTTGGTTGTTCAGCGGCGTCAGTCCTTGCCAAAATCGTGACCGCAAACATCAATGCCAGTATGCTTCTTCTCATTGTTGAATTCCTAATATATCTGGATTGCCGATGGCTCCCGCTATAACGGCAGGTTCGACAAATTAATTTCGTTTGAAAGGATCCGTAAACGGAGGCTTATCGAATGTTGATCCGTCTCCCGTGACTCGTGGGTCCCCCGTCGACTTCAATTCATTCATTAATCGTTCTTTCAATTCTGTTTTCACTTTGCTGTATTTCAGTTTCTTAGCCACATTGTTAACTTGATCAGGATCTTCCGCAAGAACGTATAATTCTTCCATGGGACGTTTACCAAAGGCCCAGTCATAATGCTGCTGCCATTTTGTGTTATGGCGATTTTCAATCAACCATGCTTTGGTCGGGCTGGCGTCTAAGTCTCCAAAGCAAATGAACGTATTGTTTTCCAGCTCCTGAGTTGTTGGAATCGAGTCCTTAGTCACTGCCAGCGGAGCACCCATCGGCCAGCGATCAGGCTTGAAATTAATAATGTACAGGTATTCTTTAGTTCGGATCGCACGTTGAGGGTAGGGCAGGAAGCCTTCGCGAACGCCGGCAACATGACGCTCACGCCCCATCACGACCCAGTCTCGTTGTGGGTCGACCTGACCATTTTTATCCGATTCCAAAACGGGCAGCAGACTTTTCCCTGTCATTACCTGAGGTGGTTGAACGCCTCCAATTTCGAGAAATGTAGGAGCGAGATCCATCAAATTGACAAAGTCATCAACCACCCGAGGCTGCGGCTGACCTGGCATCGACACGATCAAAGGCACCTGCGTACCGAAATCATAGAGATTACATTTTCCTCGAGGAAACCCGGGTGCACCATGATCACCGCTAATAACGAAAACCGTATTATCCAATTCACCGGTTTCTCCCAACACCTCCAGCACAGCCTTTAAGCCTGCGTCAAAGGCGCGTGCTTCCCCCAGATAATCTGCAAAGTCCTGCCGAACTTCATGCACGTCCGGAAGAAACTTCGGCAACTTCCCTCTTAACTCGTCAGGGTCAATACCCCATAACTCCTTCCCACTCCCTTTAATCCATTTTCGATGGACATTGGTGGGTCCCCACCAATAACAGAATGGAGCGGCTTCCGGACGGGCCTTCAGAAAGGAGCGAACATTGTTACGAACTTCTTCCAGTAACACCTCTTTCGCATCCTCAACCGATTTATTCTGCCCGCTTACCTGTTGTGAAAACCGGTTGAAGCTTCCACCGGCTGACTCAAAGGCAGTTGCTCTTCCACCATAGGGGGCATCGCTGGGAGTGCCCGGAGACCAAACTTTATACGTTTGTCCAATGTGATATCCGGCTTTTTGCAAGAGTAGGGGATAGGTTGGAATTTCCGGATCCCAGATAGCTCCCTGAAGAATGGCTCCACGCCCTGTGCGATAGAAGTACTGTCCTGAAAGCAGTGAACTTCGACAGGGAGTACATGAAGGTGCCGTTACAAACGCATGTTTAAATAGCGTCCCCTGATTGGCAATGGAGTCAATGGTGGGAGTTTCAAACGTGGCATTGATGGAATCCGAACCATCCACCCGGGCATAACAACTGGCGTACTTCCCCCAATCATCGGCAAACGCAAATAGAATATTTGGACGTTGCTCATCAGCGGCAACCTGACTCGCCAAGCATAACACCGCCCAGAGAGTTAACAACAGGGAGTTTTTCATATCTCTTTCCTTCCGGCTACCGATTACTTCACGCGTCGATTATTGCGAACGCGGGCCTCAACCCACTCGGCATGTTTCTGTTCCAACACACTCGCAAACGTCTTACGCAAACTAGCCGTTTCCCGAGTATCATCTTCCGGGTAGATGAGGTGTTGCTCCAATGGATCATTCTTCACATCGATCATGATGCCATTGTCATAAAGTTTGTATTGATGATTTTGAATAAAGCGATGCAGAGTGAATTTATGTTTATCCCAACCGGGCCGTGGATCGTAGTGATAGAACACCCAGGGACGTTCCGGACCTTTTTTGCCGAGTAGTTGCTGATAGAAACTGATCCCATCAAGCTCGGTTGGATCGGGAATCGCAGCACCGGCTGCTTCCATGATCGTTGGTAGAAAATCCGTTGAATCAACAAGATTGTCATTCAGCGTTCCGGCTTTAACCGTCCCCGGCCAGCGGACATACAACGGGACATGGACACCGGCATCAATCGAAAGCCCCTTTCCTCCCTGACTTGGACCCCATTCGGTCTCGGTCACAATCTTCTGATTCGTGCCGTTGTCACTATAGAAAATGAGCAACGTGTTTTCGGCAATACCGGCGTCGTCAATCGCATTCACTATACGTCCGAGAACTTTATCTGTGTATTCCACCATATCGCCGTAAAAATGATTCTCTTCATCAAACCGTCTGGATGCATCCTGCCATTCAGGGGAATCCGGTGTAGGCGAAAATGGATTATGTGGTAACGCCATTGGGTAATACAGAAAGAATGGTTTCTCATGTTGCTGGCTCACATAGTCACATATAAAATCCGCCCAGACATCGGGGCCATACTTCCCCCTGGTGTTTTTAATGTACTCGCCATTCAAATTGATCTTTGGGTCCGGGTAACGCGAGCCTTTATCCTCGGTATGGTGAGTGTGCCAAAGGCAATAGTCATCGAAACCCGCTTTATGGACGTGCATTCCCTTATCTCGCCGCTTAACGGCTCCCGGATAATCCGGCGGGTCATAACTTTGCAATTGCCATTTCCCAACAATCGCCGTTTTGTAACCGGCATCCTGCATATAGTGTCCAAAGGTACGAGCTTTAGGATCAAGAATCCCGAACGCCAACCAATTACGATGGTTATAGATCCCTGTCATGAGTTGAATTCGGGTATTCGTACAGAGCGGTTGGGCATACGCATGTGTAAACCGCATACCCTCGTTGGCCAATTGACTCATTACAGGCGTCTTATATTGACGCCCACCATAATCTTCGACGCTATCAATCCCTAAATCATCGGCCATGATTAAGACCACATTAGGACGATTTCCGGCCTGAGCCGATATGCAGAGGAACAATGCGGGGAAGGCAAGAGCAAGATACTTCAGCATTAGATGGAACCTGTTAATTGCCTAAGGTTTATGTGTGATTAGCTGACAGCGACGGAGTCTCTATCATACCATTACGAGTCCTGCAAGAAATCACACTCGACAATGCGTTCGACTTTCCCCTCGCCGAGTCGGTATATTGGCGTAATAACAAACCATCAACCACTCCCTCTGTAAACATTATGCGAACCACTTCGATCCACCTGCTCCTGCTTGCTGCACTATTACCCATGCACCCCCTACTGGCCAAAGCACCATTTGAATTGCGATTATGGGAGGGTGTTGCCCCTGGCAGTGAAGGCGTAACAGATAAAGAAAAAGTGGTGGAACGTGGTGACGGTAAGACTTTAATTGACCGCAGTATTTCTGACACGGTCACACCAACGATCACAGTGCATCTTCCGGAAAAAGCGAAACAGGCAACGGCAGCAGTTGTGATCGTTCCAGGTGGCGGTTTGACTCGTGCAGTCATCGACAAGGAAGGGAATGACCTCGCTCGTGTGTTAGTCCGGGCCGGTGTCGCCGGGATTGTCCTGAAGTTTCGCAATGCAAAAACATCCACCACGTTTAATGGCATTGAGATCATGGAGGCGGACATCCGTCGCGCCATACGACTCACTCGGTTCCATGCTGACCAGTGGAATATCAATCCAAAGCGTATCGGTACGTTTGGCTTTTCGGCCGGTGGAATCGTTGCCGTTACTCCACTAATACACCCTCAGGGCGAGCGACCGGACGAACAGGATCGAATAGAGAAGCAGAGTAGCAAGGTTGCCTTTTTCGCCGGAGCCTATCCGCTGCTTTCCATGCAAACAGAAGTCGCCGGAGTGGCCTACCAACAATTGCTTTTTGGAGACCAACCGACTCAGCAGCAAATCGACAAATACTCAGCCGAACTTCATGTCACAAAAAACATGCCCCCGGCATTCTTAGCACATGCATTGGACGACAAAGGCGTCATAGCTGAAAACTCGTTGAGACTCGAAGCAGCTTACAAGAAAGCCGGTGCCAGGGTTCGCTGTTTTTTCCGGGATACCGGTGGACATGGATATGGCATTCGCGATCAGGGGAACCCGATCAACAAATGGGTCAACAGTTTTATGATTTGGATTCAGGAGCAATAAGACGATGGCAACCAGGCTCACCAGACGACACATTCTAAAAACACTCCCCCTTGCCCCGACGGTCTTATCGTCAGGTTTGGCCGTAGCGGCGCCACGCCGCAAAACGTTGCGTGTCGCAGGTATTGGCACACAATACTTCCGAAATTCTCATTGCGATGTGGTCTTCACCAAACTTATGGAAGGCTGGAACCATCTTGGCGGAGATGGCCCCAATCTGGAATTGGTGTCGATGTATGTCGAACAAAAAGCTGGTAATGACATTTCGCTGCAAAAGAGCAAAGCCCATGGTGTGCCGATGTTCGACTCGATTTCAGATGCATTGACGTTGGGGACCGACGAGCTTCAATGTGATGCCGTACTTAGCATTGCCGAACACGGCAGTTACGAGGACACGCCTGACACGGCTCAACGCAAATATCCTCGCCGTCGCTTCTTCGATGCCATTGCAGATACTTTTGAGCAAACCGGCAAGGTTGTTCCCGTTTTCAACGACAAACATCTCAGTTGGAACTGGAAAGACGCCAAGGCCATGTACGACCGAGCCTGCCAACTGAATATCCCATTCCAGGCAGGTTCGTCCCTCCCGTTCACCTGGAGATATCCTGCCAGGACGATTCCCACCGGAGCGAAGATCAAGACGATCACCGGAGTCGCTTACGGCGGATTGGAATCGTATGGATTCCATGCGTTAGAATCGATTCAGTGTTTAATGGAAAGACGGCAGGGCGGCGAGACCGGCGTGCGCAGCGTGGAAGCAATTCCCTATGACAAAATGTGGGCAGCTGAAAAGGCCGGCGTCTGGTCGCGTAATGCGGTAGCCACGGCATTAGCCGCCACCGGGGAGTCGGCTGACAATCTGGAAGAACGGATGCATCAGGACAACAGTTCCATCTACGTCATCGAATATATCGACGGGAGTAGGGCAGTCTGTTGCATGTTCAACGGAATCACGGCTCAGATGTCGGTTGCGATCGAATTCGCGGACCAGCAGCCACTCTTAGGGCAATGGTTTAAGCTGGAAGAAATCTACCCGTTTCGACATTTTGAGAAGTTAGTGCGAGGGATCGACAAGTTCTTTCACACAGGCAAAGTCCACACACCTGTCGAACGGACATTGCTGACGACCGGAATTCTTGATCGTGCGCTTCACAGCCATTATGCAAACGGCAAGAAATATAATACGCCCGAACTGGCAATTCGTTATAAGCCGGGCAACTGGCCATTCGCTAATCAATCAGGGGAGAAATTCCCCACGCCTGTAAAGTACGCATCCTAGAGCAAAACTTCTCTACGGCTGCAAAGGATTACTCGAGTCGATTGAGTTGCTCGAGTTGATTGAGCAGTAGCCGCCGATGGTTTGCAATGGACTGCTCGTACTGTCCAAGCCGGGCTTTCAATTCTTCAATTTCACTTCTTAATTCAACGCACTGCTCGCAGTCACTCTGACTGCCTGCGCCATTCTCTGAATCATTCATTCTCTTGCTCCTAACTGAATGCCCCTGGATTCCGTCTGTCCCTGACTCTATACCTTACTGATCTTTAGGTCCAGCCTTCGGAGCTCCGTCGCCATCGCGAGGCCCCGGTTTAGCAACCCCTTCGGCTTCACGCGGCGCGGAGCGATCTCCCGCTCGCTCACGCATTTTAGAACGAGCGGCACGAATAAATTCCTGGCCACTCCACACGCCGTTACGATCCGCATCAAATTCCTTGAATAAATTCACCCAGTACTGCTGAGTACGTTGGGAGGTCAACTTCCCTCTCATTTTCATAAATTCCTGACCACTTACAACTCCATCACGATTCAAATCATGATTACGAAATTACTTCTCCAGTTGATTGGCTGGATTGCGTTGTCATTCCGGGCTAACTCTGGACCTGTCACCTTCCGGACTAACCCGAGGTCGATCGCCTTCACGCTATTGTGCGAAAACTGAAATTGCCAGAAAGAGAAGTAATACTGCGGGAGAATTCGTTTTTGAAATATGATTCCATGATCGCTTATCTGAATACCCAAAAGTTCGGCGTTTCATTATGAGGCACTGTAATTCGAAACTCTATTACTAATTACTTGTCCTTGACAAACCGACGCATCGACAACCTGGATAACCCAGATTACGAAGTCACCCTAGTCCACTGGCGTCTATAGCCCAATGGTAGGGATTCGGAAGGAGATAAAACAAATTTTGATTGTCATTTCAGATACGGATTCCGATAATTATAGACAGAGCGTGAAGAATCAATATTCCTCTTAGGAGACGATGTGATGCTGACTGTTTATTCAAAACCGGATGGTAAGAATTGTGAAGGAACAAGCCGTCGTGATTTCCTTCGAGTAGGTGCTCTGGGTGGAAGCATGCTGACGCTTCCCAATCTATTACGAGCGAATGCCAACGGCAGTGTCAACGCAAAATCGGTCATTTGGATTTGGCTTGCCGGAGGCCCCACCCATGTGGAGACCTTCGACCCCAAAATGACAGCTCCGGTTGAGTACCGTAGTATCACGGGGGAAGTTAACACACCTATTCCAGGCGTCACGATTGGCGGCACGTTTCCTCAAATCGCGTCCTGTGTTGACAAAATGGCAATCGTTCGCTCATTCGCACATGGCAACAGTAGTCACGGTAATGCCACTCGCTGGGTCATGACTGGTTACGATGACCGTCAGGGAACCAAACCCTCAATCGGGTCCATCATGGCTCGTAACTTTGGAACCACGAATCCGCACACAGGAATCCCAACCTATATCCGCATGAATGGAATTCAGGGCGATGGCGCAGGATGGTTGGGCACTGGCTACAATCCTTTCAATCCGAATGGTCCAGCCGTTAAAAACATGCAAATCTCGGTTGCTGAAGAGCGATTTGCAAGCCGCCGGGGATTACTCAATAGTCTCGACAGCATCAACCGTGAAGCCGATCGGTCCGGCAAAATGGATGGGATCGATGCCTTTGAACAGCAGGCTTTCGAGTTAATCGTTGGCTCCAGCCAGGATGCTTTTGACATCAATAAAGCAGATCCAAAAATACGACAACGTTACGGCAAAGGACTTGGCGAGACGTTGTTAAAAGCTCGCAGACTAGTCGATGCAGGTTGTCGTTTCGTCACGGTCTCTTATGGTGGCTGGGACATGCATGGTGGTATTGTCAAAGGACTCAAGCCTCGGGCTCAGCAAATGGACCAGGGTATCTCGGCATTGATTCAGGACCTCGAAGAGCAAGGCAAACTCGAAGATACCCTGGTCGTCATCACCGGTGAATTTGGTCGTACTCCCAAAATCAATAAAAATGCCGGAAGAGATCACTGGGGACGCCTCTGCACATTGGCGTTAGCCGGTGGAGGACTCAACATGGGTCAGGTGATCGGTCAATCTTCGGAAAAGCTAGAGACACCTGCGACGCATCCGATTTCGCCTCAGGATTTAATGGCGACTATCTTTCACATGTATGGTCTGGATCACAAATTGCAATTCATGAGCAATCAAGGTCGGCCGACTTACATGATCGAAGATGGGGAACCTATTGCTGAGCTAATCTAAATAGGTCCACGCAGAGTCATCAGACGTTATAGACGGCTTCGATCGGTTTTCCTACCGTCACAGGAAAAGGGCGGTCAACCGGATCTTGATAATGGGTACCTGCTGAAACTCCCAAAGCGTTAAAGACGGTAGCCGTTAGATCCCAGGGAGCATAACGGTCACTGACAACTTCGCCCCCCAACCTGTCGGATTCCCCGATAACAGCGCCTCGTTTGACACCGGCACCGGCCAACGCAATGGAATAAGCTCCTGCCCAGTGTTTACGCCCGGCAGTACTTCCTTTAAATCTGGGTTCGAGTGCCACCAGCGGCGCGCGGCCAAATTCACTCATAATGACCAGCAATGTCGTGTCAAGCAGCCCCCGGTCGTCAAGGTCCTTCACCAAAGTGGTGATAGTCTTATCAAACCGAGGGAGCAGATATTTCTGTAACGCGCTGAAAATGTCGTTATGCGTATCCCAACCGTACTCTTCGATTTCGTCAGGTGCATTATCCTGTCCCCGATTGGTGTGATTAAAAATCACATTAATATAAGGAACGCCCGCTTCCACCAATCGACGTCCCAGAAGACAAGCCTGTCCGGAACGATAATTCCCGTAGGCTGCTCGCGTCTGATCCGACTCGCGACTTAAATCAAAGGCCGAAATGACATCCGGCGAAGAGAGCAAATTAACGGCCTCGCCATATAAACGCTCGTTGTCTTTGACCTGTTGCAACCCACGCAGCAATTGAGCGTCTGCATTGAGTCGACTACGCAATTTCAAACGCTCACGCATCCTGGGTTCTGAAAGCACTGTTTGGTAAGACAACCCCGGGATCGAGATTTGATCGACGGTCGGATCGCCCACCATTAATGGGTCATACTTCTTTCCCAGGAGTCCCCCATACTGTCCGGCTGATGGTTCTTCCGGCACCAGGGCCGGCCCGTTGACATAGACAGACGAATAAGGGAATTCGCGATCCAATGGAAGGTATTCCAACACAGACCCCATTGATGGTATATCTGACGGATCGGGCAGGGGGTTGGAACTGATTACCTTGTGATACCGCCCCGTGAATGAAAGGTAGGTTGCACTTCCATGATCCAGGTCGTCATGCGCCATGCTACGAACCAAAGTCATCCGATCGGCAATGGAAGCAATTCCCGGCATATTTTCGGTGAAGTGAACCCCCGGCAACGCTGTCTGGATTGGCTGAAATACTCCGCGCACGTGCTCCGGAGCATTCGGTTTAGGATCCCACATATCAATTTGGCTTTGGCCACCATGAGCGAAGATTGTCAGCACGCTTTTAGCTTTTCCGAAACCGGCAAACTGCTTCGACTCGTCTCTGGCAATTCCGATTTGGCTACCAAGCATCGTCGCGCTGGCAAGCGACAGGGCCTGACGTCGGTTGATATGGGAATTGCGATGAAACTCGGTGAAGGTAAGCATTCACTTGTTATAGCACGAATTGAGTCCGGGCTAACACGTCACTATGCCGATCCGGTGATCTAAAGAATCACTTGTATTTTGCCTTAGTTTCGCAATTCACGCCGCTACAGATTCACATTCTTCCGATACAATACGAAACTTACTTCGGCTAAGCCACTGACATGAACACATTGAATTCAAACCCCACACTGCTGCAATCAAAATCACGATCTCGAGTACATCGCGGCTGGTGGGTACTGCTGATTGCCTTTCTGACCATTTACATGTCGAGTCCGGGGCAATCGCATTCAATCGGAGTTTTTCGTGCCGGCATGATCGAGTCGATGCAAGTGCTCGCCCCCGAAGTGCTCGACACCGATTTTATGCTGGCCTATATGTTTGCCACCATCTTAAGTGGAATCGCCATTCCATTAATCGGGCCTTACGTAGATCGCTACGGGGCTCGCATATTTCTACCCATCACTTCGCTCTGTCTGGCACTAACCTGTTTCTTCATGGCTCACGTCGAACACATCCCTGAACTCTACGTTGGCTTGTCGCTCCTGCGTATCTTCGGTCAGGGGCTGATGTGTTTATTAGGCGCCTGGCTGGTTGGCGAGTGGTTTGAAAAAAACCGGGGTTTTGCAATGGGAGTGATTGGCATAGGCGGCGCATTAAGCGTGGCAACCGTTCCGCTGGCCAATGCCTGGTTAATTGAAGCAAATGGCTGGGAGAATACCTGGCTCATTCATGCATGTGTAGTCGGATTGTGCTTTGTCATCCCCCCTTTTCTGTTAGTCAGAAATCGCCCCGAATTGGAAGGCTTATTCCCTGATTGCCGATTCGAACCGCCTGAAGACGTTGCCGATGAAAAAACGGAATACTCACCGCACATCACCCGGGACAACTGGGAACGTCGTGAAGCTTTACGGGATTCGACATTTTGGAAACTCGTACTGTGCTGGGCCTCGACCTCACTAGTGGGTACAGGGGTCGTCATTTATCAAAAGACGATATTTCAGGCAGTGGGAGTACCTGATGACAAGCCTTACTATGTACTGGCTCTACAGGCCTGTGTCGCAATTGGTACGTGTCTCACTGCGGGACATTTAACCACGCGTATCCAGGCGCGTTATCTAATGGCAACGGCAATGTTTCTGTTAAGCGGCGCCATGTTAATTCTGCTGACCATGACGAGCCCGTGGATGGCCATTGTGGTTGCCATCTTACTTGGTACACAAGGCGGAATCATACGTACGGTCGGCAGCGTCGTTTGGGTGAATTATTACGGCCGTAAGAATCAGGGTGCCATCAGCGGGGCGGCCTTAAGCCTGGCCGTCATCGGTTCGGCTTTGGGGCCGTTACCACTTGCCATCTCTTCCGATTTCTTAGGCTCCACCATGCCCGCACTGGTCGGATTTTTCATTTTACCGATGCTAGCAGGACTTTTAGTTTTGACAGCCAGACCACCAAAAAGAACAATAGTACAAGACCCGTAACTTCCACGTTTGACCCATTCGAAGTAAATCCGAACTATGTCAACTGCACCTTCGCTTCACTGCCCTCACTGCAATCAGCAGATGCAATACATTGCGGAGCTAGCCGGACAAGACGCCTCTTGCCCTAGCTGTAACCAGATCTTCAACGTCCCTGTGATTGAAGTTACGCCCCAGACAATGCACACGCCACCCAACGCTGCCACACCGTTCGGCAACAACGGCCCGGGGCTCAAGTCTCTGCCGCCGCAGTATGCCCATCTTCACAAAAATGCCAAAGGCGTACACAACAGGAAGATCTTTTGGCTCTGCATGCTGGCCGCCATTCCAACCATCCTCTGGATTGTTATTATCACCCTGGACATCATGATCAATCATTAATGATCGATCGCGTCCCCTGAGTCGCTCGGAATGTGAATGTTCTCGACCATCGCCTGAACTTCGGCAGGCGGATCCGGGCTAAATGCATTCACCGTAAAAGAAACGGCGAAGTTAATGAGCATTCCGATAGCCCCAATCCCTTCCGGAGAAATACCGAAGAGATAATCAGCCGCATCTCCACCCATAAACTGGAAGTAAATAATGTAGCTCAAAGTGAATCCGATGCCACAGATCATGCCAGCAATAGCGCCTTCACGACTCATTTTCCTGGAGAAAATCCCGATCAAAAGAGTGGGAAAGAATGAAGACGCAGCCAGGCCGAAAGCAAAAGCGACTGTCTTGGCAATAAACGCCGACGGAGGATTGATTCCAAAGTAGGTTGCAATGGCAAGTGAAACAAATGAGGCCAGACGAGCATAATTCACTTCCTGTCGGTCCGTAATTTCAGGCAGGACGATTTTCTTTAACAAGTCATGTGACAGGGACGTCGACAGCACAAGCAACAACCCCGCTGCTGTCGACAAGGCAGCAGCGATACAACCAGCCATTAACAGAGCAATGGCCCAGGGCGGCACATCCGCCATATAGGGATTCGCCATCACCATAATATCCGCG
>DEAW01000179.1:0-1188 GCA_002348315.1 Planctomycetaceae bacterium UBA2972
AGCAGATACTCGAGTGGCCCGCGCTAAAGCTGAACAGCGCCGAGCCGAAGCCATTGCCGTTGAACAGGAACAAAAAGCGGAAGTGGTCGGAAATCAGGCTGCTCTGATTCAGGCTGAAGCTGAAGTTCCCAAGGCCATGGCGAATGCATTCCGCACAGGTAATATTGATACAAAAGGTTAACAGGATGGACACCACGCAAACGATTCTTCTTTCTCTTTGTCTCACCATATTCGCTGCCCCCATGACTCAGGCTGATGACTTAACTGCGACGCAGGAAAAACTACTGAAGACATTTCATAGCGAATTTGTTCTGATCACTCCCGGCAAAGGCAAGTTTCCCAAATCTTTTGAAATGGGAAGCGATGAAACTACCGAATCGCCTCGACACAAGGTTTCATTCGACTACTCTTTTCTAGTGGCTAAATACGAAGTCCCACAGAATCTCTGGGAAGCCGTTATGGGAAGCAATCCCTCTCGTTGGAAAGGCCCACGCAACTCCGTAGAGGAGCTGGATTTTGCCGATGCTCAGGCATTCTGTAAGAAGGCCACTGAAATGATGCGAGTGGCAAAGCTCATTGAAAAAGATCAGATCGTCCGTTTGCCATCGGAAGCGGAATGGGAGTACTTTGCTCGAGCCGGAACTTCCACAGCCTATAGTTTTGGCGATGATGTCGAGCTCTTAGGTGATTACGGTTGGTTCACCGGAAATGCAGCCGGCAATGACCCTCCGGTGGGTGTTAAGAAGCCAAACGCCTGGGGCCTGTACGATATTCACGGCTACCTTTGGGAATGGTGTACGGATACCGGCAGCGAATCCTACAAAAATGCTCCTACCGACGGATCAGCCCGGATTGATGCAAAGTCTAAATCCCGAGTGCTGCGAGGTGGGAGCTGGAAAGATAAAGCTAACAAGCTTACCAGCACATTTCGGTTTAACGTTCCCGCCGATCTTAAAGATGATGCGGTGGGCCTGCGATGCATCCTGACTACCAACTAAAAACCATTTATATTTCACGGCGGAGAATGACGATGAGTCGCCAAACTCGACGATCTTTTCTTGCGAACAGCGGCGCATTGGCCGCAGCTCCTTATCTATTCCAGTCCACCGATACGTTCGCTCAGGAGAATAAATCGGCCAACGATAAACTCGGCGTTGGTTGTATCGGTCTGGGTGGTCGAGGATCAGG
>DEAW01000179.1:1566-5299 GCA_002348315.1 Planctomycetaceae bacterium UBA2972
GATCAAAACCGAGCTGATGGATTTGCTAAAGGCTCGGGCAATAACTGTCCCGCTGTTCAGGACTACCGACATGTATTGGACAACAAAGATGTTGATGTCGTCACTATCGGTACACCCGACCACTGGCACTCTAAAATCGCCATCGATGCCATGCGCGCGGGTAAAGACGTCTATTGTGAAAAGCCCCTGACACTAACGGTCGACGAAGGAATCAAAATCTGCGACGCTGTGAAAGAAACGGGGAAGGTTTTCCAGGTGGGAACTCAGCAGCGTTCCGAGTATGGCGGGTCGTTTCTGAAAGCCGTCGCAATCTGTCACCTTGGCTGGTTAGGAGACAACCTTCAGGCCCTCTCTTCTGTCGGGACAGCCCAAAAAGGTGGCCCATTTAAGACCTCGGAGCCGCCTGCCAATCTTGATTGGAATATGTGGCAGGGGCAAACTGCAGAGACAGATTATATCAAAGAACGGACTCACTACCAATTCCGGTGGTGGCTCGAGTACTCGGGCGGACAAGTCACCGATTGGGGTGTGCATCATACCGATATTGCCATGTGGGCATTGGGGCTACACGAAACAGGACCCACATCCATCGAAGGCGTGGGTGCTTTTGATACCCGTCCGAACTGCTACAACGTCGCACATACATTCGACACGATGATGAAATTCAAAAACGGTAGTTCGATTAATCTCACCAGTGGTAAGAACGAACTCATCATTGAAGGTACTAAAGGAAAGCTCCGCGTAAACCGTGGCGGGATTACCGGTAAGATCGTCGATGACATCAACGCTGATAAATCTCTACAGGAACAACTAAATGCCAAGATTGAAGAGGTGTATCGAGGTAAGGTGACTCCTCATATGGTTAATTTCTTCAATTGTGTAAAAAGCCGCGATCTGCCAATCTCAGATGTATTTACCCATCATCGCAGTGTCAGCGTCTGTCACCTCGCAAATATTGCCATGCAATTAGGACGCAAGCTGGATTTTGACCCTGATAAGCAACAATTTAAGTCCGACGACGAAGCCAATGGAATGCTTTCCAGAAAGCAACGTGCAGGGTTTGAAATCTCTTAAAAACTATCAATAATTAAACTGCGGCCATCTTCGTGCTGTGGTTTTTTATGCTCTCAGTTTCCGGAGTTATCTTTGGGCTCGTCCTCGAGAATTGCAAAGTCGCCTTCGATGACCTCCAAATCCTCTTCGGGGCCGGGATCGTCGAGTTCGGTGTCATAGGTATCCGCAGGATTTTGCGGTAAATCAGGGATCTAAAGAAAACGATCACTGTAAGGTATGGCTGATGGATCTGTCCTGGATCTTCCTCTATCCAGGGATAATGACTTCTGGAAGAATCTGCTCGATTATAAAGACGGGCAACCAATTCAAATCTTTTAAAGCGGTGCGGAGCTCGAACGGTTGTCAGACTAATTTGCTGTGAAGTTTAAAATGCGGGCGTAGGACCCGTGACTTTGTGCGTCACGCGCCGGACTGATTCGCACGGTTACCGTATGTTTGCCGTGCTCCAGCCCCTCCGCTAACATCACTGTGCGGGGATAGTGCAGCGAAAAACTATGGCGATGATAAAGATTCACGCCACGTTGTAATTTAACATCATCGACTGTGATTTCGAGTGCACCTGCATCGGGTCCTGCTAACACAAATGCGCCCAATGATCGCCCCGTAAAGGTAATGCTAAACTCACTTCCCACTGTCTTCCCATGTAGAGCTTTCTGACCTGCATAAGTCGATCGGAAACTACCCTTTAGCTCTTGCCAAACTGGTACCGATACCTTCCACGATTTGTCGTAGACTGCTCTGTCCGGAGCCACTAGTCGGCCGTTCATATAACTCTGTTCATCAATTGGCTGTATGGGAACAGGGTGTTTGACAATTTCCGTGACCTCCGACTTCCATCCTCTTTCCAATAGCTGCTTTATCAGTATGGTACAGATCGAATTTCCATACGGCTTCGGGTGTACTCCACCATATAGCTCCCATGTCGTCTTACGAGCATCGATTAAGTCTGTTAGTTCCGAGCAAAGATCATTGGTGGAAACTTGATAATGCTCACATACTTGATTGTGAGCCAGGATGGGAATCGGGACTTCGCCGGCTCGGATCGTATTCATCATGCCCTGATTCGCAAAATGCGTGACGACAATATCGGCGTAAGGATTGTGCCGACGTACCTGAGCAAGGAGCCCTTCCATACCACGCCTTGCATGGATAGCATCATGGCCGGCATCCTGATCATCATTCACCGCGAACTCTATAAAAATCAGATCGACGTTACCCCTGGAAAGAACGTCACGTGTAAGTCGGTGAGCACCCGTCATCGAACAGGTTGATGACAACCCCGCATCAGTAAATGTAAATTTGGTTTGCGGGAATCGTTTTTGTAGGAAGTTTGAGACCATGGGGCGATAACCGTTCATCGCCGTAATGCTGCCACCGATAAATGCAACATGCCCCTTACCTGAGTTTTCAAAGACGAGCTTACTGTTTGTAAGCGATCCTCTTAAATGAAGATGTTCACCTGAGACTTCTGGCAGCTCCTGAGCCAATCCCAGTTGGCTCCATCCTGTCAGACTGTATACACTTGCTGCTAGTATCAACAGGACACGCATTAGGCGATGATGTCCTCAACAACTTTTGCATCCGCGCTAACGGTCAGCTTTTGCTCCTGACCATTGTGAAGATAATACAGATCTTTGTGGTCGATACCAAATAGCCTAAAAACGGTTGCCTGATAATCATTTGGATTAACAATATTCTCTGCCGCTTTGTGTCCAACCTCATCCGATTCCCCGTAGGTGAATCCGCCTTTGACTCCACCGCCTGCTAACCAGGTACTAAAGCCTTGTCCGTTATGATCGCGACCACCTGTTTTAGGGTCACCTTCGACCACTGGTAAACGTCCGATTTCTCCACCCCAATGCACAAGAACTTCATCCAGCATTCCGCGCTGCTTTAGGTCTTTCACAAGACCTGCTGATGGTTTGTCCGTTTTTCTACAAGCCGAGGGTAGGGCGGTATGAAGTGAATTATGATTGTCCCAGGGTTGATTTGCATGAAACAGCTGTACGAACCGAACGCCACGTTCGACTAAACGCCTGGCAATCAGGCAGCGTGTACCGTATTCTCGCGTTGCATCTTCATCAATGCCATATAGTTTATGAGTGGCTTCTGTTTCCTGTGAGATATCCAGTGCTTCACGAGCTGCATCTTGCATGCGAGCAGCAAGTTCATAACTAGCAATACGCGCCTCCAGCTCATGTTCACCCGGGTGCTTTTCAGCATGGCGTCGATTCAATTTACCCAGGAATCCTAAGTTAGATTCCTGCACTCCGCCACGAAGATGCTCCGGGGCATCCAAATTCAGGATCCGCGGTTCCTTGGGTCGTAAAACCGTTCCCTGATAAATGGATGGCATCCAGCCGTTCGACCAGTTGTGTGTCGAATCCACCGGGTGGCCGCCGGGATCCGTAAGTACCATATAAGCCGGAAGGTTCTGTGACTCGCTACCCAAAGCATACGTCAGCCAGCTACCCAAAGCTGGACGACCGGTAACTCCGGCAATGCCGGCGTTCATATATCGAATCGATACTTCATGCCCATTATGGCCGGTATGCATGGAACGGATTAGACAGATGTCATCCGCAATGGATCCCATATGAGGTACCAACTCAGACATCTCTGTTCCACATTCACCATGCTTACTGAATTTAAACGGTGT
>DEAW01000179.1:5701-6073 GCA_002348315.1 Planctomycetaceae bacterium UBA2972
GTCAGTTCAGGCTTAGGATCGAACAAGTCCATATGCGCCGGACCGCCATGCTGGAACAACGAAATCATCGCCTTGGCTGTGGGTTCAAAGTCGGGCTGCTTGGCCGTCAGATCAAACTTTTGAGGTTCTAATTTCACATTACGAGGCACGCCCAGTAAATTCTCTTCCTGCAGAAGAGTCGCCAGTGCCACCATACCGACACCCATTGCGTTTTCACGCAAAAAAGAACGTCGTGAGAACTCTGATTGATGATTAACATTCGACATAGGATTATTCCATGTAGAGGAATTGATTTGACGTTAGCAATGCCTGACAGTAATTCGTCATTGCCTGTTCAAAAGGTGATTCATTTTTCGCTTCAATTAAGAGTAA
>DEAW01000179.1:6398-8719 GCA_002348315.1 Planctomycetaceae bacterium UBA2972
ACCTGTTGCTGAATAAACTCCAGTGACAACTGTACCTCTTCTCTTGTTGGATTTCTGCCATAGGCCAGCTTCCATCCGTACGCAACTTGCTCGGCAATCGTTGCTTTCAACTCATAAGCACTTTGATCCTGTGGACCCTGGAATTCAGCCTTTGAATCCCATGCTAGTTTTGATTCTGACTCCAATACTTTGATTGTGAAGTAGTTGGAAAACGAGTCCGATGTATAATTCTCAATCATATCTACAATCGCATCCACGGTATCACCTGCTTTGACTTCCAACGTGATATCGTATGGCGTTGCACCTGCCTTCGCACTCCATTGGCCAAGCTGCCCCTGACTACTACTGTACATCGTCAGTCGTACACCATCACCGTTTTCTGATGAGTGATGAAGCTTTCCTGTAATTTGGATTTTTGCATCGATCGGTGCCGTCCAGCGACGAATCGGATTGAATTCTTTGTCGGCCGTATGGCCGGCAGTATCTCCGAGGAATGAGAAGCCAATGGTCTCGTCGGGAATCTTCTCACCGCCTTTCCAGTATTTTCCACCAAAGAAGGGATAGGGTGTAAATTTGACCGGAGCAATCTCTCCCTCAGCGGCATCTTCTATAAATCCGTATCCATAGGACCAGGGAGAGCGATTGGCGAGTGCATTTTCCGGGAGCGTTAGGGCCAGCCCTTCAATAATCGAAGACTCCACCTTCCCCTGAGCTTCCTGATTGATCCGCGAGGCAAAGAAATCTGCTGATTTCAGGATGAAGTCACTGTTCATCATCATTAAAGACTGCGTCGCCACCGTCGAGTTATCTCGGATTGTGCAGTTGATTTCCATCGCCGGGGCATCAAATGCTTTCAGTAAGGCAACCGGTTCCGTCCGCTTCATTTGTAAATAAACGCTTCGGCGTTGGACATCACCACTGATAATAACCTGACCGGATGTATCCTTATCAACCATCACAGGAGCACCATGGGGCGTGGAATCCAGCTTGCCGCTTACCGATAAAATTGAATCACGAATTGCTTCGGCATCCAGTCTCTTGACGGGAAAGTGAGAGTAAAGCTGGTTACCGCCATCAATCTGGTCAGCTTCCGGGGTTCGTTTAGATTGTTGCATATACACAGCCGACGTCATCAGAATTCGATGCAGATGTTTCAGGCTCCAGCCTTTGGCCATGAATTCATCCGAAAGCCAGTCCAACACTTCAGGTTGTGTAGGCAGAGAACCAAGACGACCAAATTCTCCGGGTGTATCAACAATCCCTGTTCCGAAGTGATGCATCCAAAAACGATTGACCAGGACTCGGGCGACTAAGGGATGGCGTCCACTGGTCAACCAGCGAGCGTACTGCAGGCGGCGGCCGGTGGTTGGTGAACCTTCCGGATTATCTTTGATTTCAAACGGACTGTCTCCAGGAGCTGCGACCGTCAAACCGCCAGGCTTCACCTCTTCCTGTGGCTGGCGATAATCGCCTCGGTAGAACAGGAATGTCGGGTCGACTTCAGATCCCTGTTTCGTTAACGCCCGGACATATTCATGAACCGGTTTGGTGGCTCGCAATGTCGCAATCTCACCATCAAGCTTCTTCAGTTCATCGGCGTGACCCTGATTGTATTGATAGAGCACGCCCGTACTGAGATTCCCGATATTAGGATTCTTGGCCAACAGTTCCTTCTGTTCATCCGTACGCTTATCACCTGCGGTACGGTAAGCTGTTTCGAGCGGTTCGCGCAAAGCTTCATCTACTTTCTCAAGTTCAGCAGCTAAAGCCAGGTCCATATATTCCTTTTGCTTGGCATTCCTTGCTGCTACCTGCTCCTGTGCTTTCGCTTCGATCTCCGCCGCTTTGGCATGATCCTCATCGGTATAGAGCGAGACAGCTCGATTTCCCGGCACTTTCCAGCGTTTGGGATTCAATGCCGGTTCAAACACCGCCCGTAATCGGTAATAGTCTTTTTGAGAAATCGGATCATATCGATGGTCATGACATTGGGCACAACCAACCGACATTCCCAGTAAGCCTGTCGAGACAATTTTGACCGTATCGATGACTACCTGATTACGACTCGCCACATCATTTACCTGCCCCGTACCGTCGGCAGCCATTCGCAAATAACCTGTTGCAGTGAGCTTATCGATCTCCTGGTCCGTCATATTTTTGTACGGCGGATCCACCAATTCATCTCCGGCCAATTGCCAGGTAATAAACTGGTCAAATGGCATATCTTCACCGATCGCACGAATCACCCAGTCCCGGTATTTGTATGCCCATAGCCGATTCACATCGCTGTTGGTCGCGCCTTCGGAATCCGCATAGCCTGC
>DEAW01000096.1:0-19854 GCA_002348315.1 Planctomycetaceae bacterium UBA2972
GCAGTCCAAAGAACCAATACTGCAAAAGTGATACGGGCTATTGAGATATTATGCATGGATTTCCTAACAGGCGGCGGGTATTAAATTTCTTCGAGTTTTGAAACCGTACGTTCGTTGTTAAGATTTCCGGTATTGAGAGTTCCAGCCGGTTCAAAGAGGATGACTTCACATTCTTCTTTTGCGACCGGTTTATGTTCGACGGTCTTGGGTATCACGCACATTTGTCCCGATTTTAATTCCACCGACTTGTCTCGAAAATGCAGCACCAGTGTTCCCCGAATGACCCAGAACAATTCATCTTCATGTTCGTGGAAATGCCACTCAAATTCCCCCAGAAGTTTAACGACTTTGACATGTTGGCCGTTCAGTTCAGCAATCACTTTAGGTGACCAGTATTGATTGAAACTGTTCAGTTTTTCCGTGATATCAATAACGTTCATCTTTGAGCTTCTAGATATTTTACTGCGACTTTGGTCCGTTGTGTGATGAGTCGAACGATGACCTGATCATTGCTGTAAAGCGATCATAATTCTGTATCAGATTTTATTCTTGAATTAAATGTTTTTAGGTACATTCTACTGGCTAGGGTGACGAGCGTGTTATCAATCTCAATTTCAACACTTTTGGGAGTCATCTTATTGGCGTTAAATTGTTAATTGCCACAGATCAATTAAATTGGAGAACTCTAAGAAAACGGCGAGTGTTGAATAGCATATTGATATTAGCGTTTGCTCTGGCAGTATGTTCTGCTTCACTGAAGGCAGGATTTCAGACCCAACGTATAATTTTTGGCTGTAGATGATATGAATGACTGGATTGGTTGTTTGGAATCGATGCCTCATGCATTTACTTCCAATCTTGATCGGCTTGCCGCACAGGAAGTTTGTTTTAACAATGGGCATACGATGGGCGTATTTTGTGCTCCTAGCCGCGCGGCAATTTGTTCTGGTTTATATGCCTCGACCACCGGTTGCTATACCACTCCTAATTAATCGTTTGCAAATCATGGAATCGAGTCTTTGTAAACGAGTTTTACCAAGGCTGGTTACACAACTCTGGGTACCGGCAAGTTGTATCATCATCCAACCGGTGCTATCGATCAGCGGGGTTAGACACACTTTTATTTGCGTAACCAATTTTAGCGTGAACGCGGATGCCCAATGGAATCCTGGAGCAGTGGGATGCCTGTGCCACTGCCGTTTCCGAACGGTGTTTACAACCGTGGCAAGCAATTCAACGGAGGGTTGATCCTCGAATGGGGGGCTGTTGAGTACGATAGAGAAGAAGAGATCACCGATACGATTCCGGGCTAACTGGGCCGTTGAACAATTATAGAAGAAACATGACAAGCCCTTCTTTCTGGCCTGTGGGCTTTATGCTCTGCACGATCCCATTTTTTTCTTGCTGGAAGCTGTTTTTTTTGGATTATTAATGAAATTATTATCAACCCTCTTTATTCTTAATATTCAGCGGACTACAATTTCCTGTAACGATCGCTGTATGCTTTTACTTTATCCTTTTGTTTAAATTACTTAGCTTATGTGGAAAGTTTCTAATATGATCTCCAAACGCTCCTTTTGCTTCACTCTAAGCCTTACTCTTCTATTATCTTTCTCTTTTCTAAGCGCTGACGAACCTGTAGCCACCATCGATAAGAAGGTGAGCAGTTTGAAGTGTTTTATCATGAAGACACGCCCTGTAGCGGGTAAGAAAATAGTTGAGTACAAAGATGCTAAACTTTATGTATGCTGCTCTGCTTGTGTATCCCGAGTAAAGAAATACCCTGAGAAGTATGAGGGTAAGGCTAATCACCAACTTGTTTACACTGGTCAGTATAAGCAGACTCTATGCCCTATTACTGGTTCTGAACTAACAGACGATTCACCTAAGTTCAAAGTGGATGGTGGTGTTTTAGGTGCAGTAGAAGTGCACGTTGCCAGTGCCAAAGAAGTGGCATCGTTGAAGGCAATGGAAATTGACGATCAAATTAATGCTCTTTTTGGAACCGCTGCGTTCAAAAAAGGTAAATTTGTCAAAGTCAAGAAAGATAAAAAAGGTTAGTTTTATTCAAGTGAATGCAAATACTCTTTCATAAAGATATTTGTGCTGAGCTTGTTATTAACCTGCTAAATATAGAAAGCAGGCTGTTTCAATTTTGAGGCAGCCTGCTTTTTTTATCATAATTTCAATACGCTAAAAAGATCTTCTTAGAATAGATCGTTTACTTCTCGGCAATAGAGTTGGCAGAAATAGAAAAACACACCTTAAACAACGCTCTTCGTAATGACTCTCTCTAGCGTTGGCTTTCGTATAAAAACGAAGGACAGCAACGGCAATTCGCAGTCAGAAAAATTTGTTTAAGCAGATGCGACGTTATTTTTGATGTATGTCTAACCAGTTCTGGACTTTTAGTCCAGGATGCTGCTTTGTTGGAATCTTTTCTGCTAATCGTCTCTTCGTTTCACTGTGCTCAGGTCTGCTGGCCAGATTAGTCCACTCGTCAGGATCGACTCGGTGATCGTCTGTTCCCTGTTGAAGCCGTCCAGTGAATTGCCATTGGTTTCCACACCGAATCGCGACTGAAATTTTCCAATCATTAATCCGGCGCGTGACGGAACACACTGTGGGGCGGTACTGTAACCATTTCGTGCCAGTACACCGTTTTTGGCAAGAGCATCAACATTCGGCGTACTGATGTCATCAAACACACCTTGGCAGGACAGATCAGCATAACCGTGGTCGTCGGTGTAGAGCACGATGATATTGGGGCGATTATCCGCCTGGGCGAGGTTCGTTACCAGCAGAACGATCAACAGTGAGATGGGTTTGATGAATTGACTGTTCGTTTGATTCCTGACTTCATGACTTTCACACGCCGGTCGCATTGGGAATTCAGTTGCGTCTACGCGATTTAGAATTTCCATCGATAAACCTCATTACCATCTCCATCGATCAATCGGATTCCGAAGATTGTGATTTCCCCGGCCGCTTTTGAAGGATCGATGCGTACAGCGACGACAGGATGCTTGGCGGACCATGAAATGCTGTATTCGTGCGGTTGGCCGTCGTGCTGAATTTCAAAACCACGGCTACGGTCGCGAAAGAATACGGGGGTAACTCCTTTTTCCTGCCAGAAGATCTGTCCGGAGCCTCTGGAATCGGACGCCATCGTCATTTTCAACACCAGTTCTTGCTGAGTCAGCTCGATCGGAAGTTTAAAACTCAAATGGGGATCTCCACCACTGCTGGTGACAATAATTGAACTGTCTTTCAATGCAAGCTTACAGGTGCCACCAGGTTGCCATCCTGCGACCGGATTTGCTTTCATCCGCGGCGTGTTCGAGCCTGTTCCTTTAGGTCTGGTATTCGATTTGGGTTTAGCCTTCCCAATCATCTTAGGGTCGTATTTTGTAAGATCGAATCTGGGGTTCGGCAACGGAACAACAGCATTTGTCTCTGTTAGAAAATCCGCGATCAGCTTGTCGAGTTCCTCCACTCGCCTGGGATTTTCGGCCGCGAGGTTTGTTTGTTCAGCAATGTCGTGTTTTAAGTCGAAGAGTTTGTAACTGTGCTTGCCGGGAGATTCGCCATGAAAGACGCGGATCAGCTTCCAGTCTCCGACGTGAACGCTGACCGATGGTGGCAGCCAGTCCGGCACACGCGTTTGGTGGGGAAAGTACGTGAAGATTGCTTCCCGTTTTAGCATTCCACCTTGAAGAGCCGGAACGATGCTGATGCCATCGAATGTTTGCTGAGATTCGATCCCGAGTAGTTGTAGCACGGTCGGATAGAAATCGCAGCTCTGAATGATTTGATCGCTGCGAGTACCAGCCTTAACGTAGTCGGGATAAACGACAATCGCTGGACCGCGAACGCCACCTTCCCACATCGTCGCTTTCCCTCCGCGTAACGGTGTGTTGCTGGTAGGCACTGTGCCGTCGACTTGGCTGTACATGTTTCCGCCGTTGTCAGAAGCAAAGACAACGATCGTGTTTTCGGAAATGTTCAGTCGATCGAGCGTATCTAGCAGCATGCCGATTGCGTCGTCCATGCTTTCGATCATTGCGGCGTACGTCGGCGAGCGTTGTGGATTCGTCTTATCGACTTGTTTGCGATACTTGTCGATCAACGTTCGCTTGGCATCGAATGGAGCGTGAACGCTAAACATCCAGTAATTTAGAAAGAACGGCTTGTTGCGGTGTTTTTCCATAAACGCGATAGCTTCTTTGGCCATCCGGTCTTCAATGTGTTCATCGGGAATATCGGGATCGTGATCGAAGTCTTTGAACTTCCATGGAGCCACATAACTTCCTGCCGGGCCGGGTCCGTGATGATGCGGTACGTCAACGTCAAAACCATGTTGCAGAGGCGAATAGGGTTCGGCGCCGAGGTGCCATTTACCGAAGTGGCCGGTTGCATAGCCCTCGTCGTTTAATGTTTCCGCAAGCGTGTCGTACTTCGTGTCGAGCCGTGAGACCGACGTGAGTACGGTTGCTTTAGCATCAGGCGGACCGGTCGTTTTAGGTGTTGCCGTCAAGGTGATTGTTGGCAGATGACAGCTTGGCGAGGTAATGCCGTGCCGTGCAGGATTCAGGCCGGTCAATATGCTGGCACGCGTTGGTGAACAGAGTGGACTGGCTGAATATGCCCGTGTAAATGTCATCCCTCGCGCCGCAAGACGTTCGATGTTTGGGGTTTTATAGAATTTGCTCGTACCGAACAGCGTTGTGTCGCTCCAACCGAGATCATCAGCAAGAATCAACACGACGTTGGGTTTTCGCGCAGGTTCAGCACCCGTCGCAATTGTCGTCAGCACAGAAATCGCGATCAAGAAAACAGAGGAGATCGATGTGCGTCGTCTATTCATACTGCTGTATTGTTTTCGACTAGAATTTTAGTGGATTGACACATCGTGCTAATGCTTTTTTGTGCTGGTAAAAGGGTTAAACATAGCTGCTGAATCAGGGATTCCCATTCATACAACTCCTGGCACCAAGTCCGCCAGCGAACATTCCCAGACAAATTGTTCTTGAAAATCTAGTCCTAGGTAATCAGTTTAGCATCAGAGAAGGGCGTCGTCTTGAAACGATAAGGGTTATTTCCGAGACCTTCGACGACCGTCGTTTCTTCCCTCGGAGCTAACTCGAATGTTACTCCGATTTTGCGTATTCAAAAAAGCACGCCCAGCAGGATTCGAACCTGCGACCTACGGATTAGAAGTCCGTTGCTCTATCCAGCTGAGCTATGGGCGCGTCGTTAGAATGCCTAAGTATAACAACTACTGACTTTTCAGCTAAGCCCTCGCGCAAAGTCAACGGATTTCGTCCGGAGTTGTTAAGATCTCGTCCAATAGTGAAGCTAATCCTGCTTCCTCCGCTAATTCACGGATCCTGACCTGCTGTTGCTCATTGGCTGACCGGAAGATGGACTTGATGTCGCTACGGCTCTTATGACTACCTAAGTTAACCCAGACGAGTTTCGAGATGGCAGCATCTTCAAGAGATACGACTGGATAAGCCATTCCTGGAAACAACTCAACCTCTACTGATCGACTTAACTCACCAGCGATCAATTCGCGCGGGTAAACATCAAGCTTCAACGATTCATGAGTATCGTAAAGTTGAAACATCGATTTGTTTTCAAGCGACTTGGATATACTTTCGCGATTAACCAGATATCCTAGGACTTCGAGTTCAGAACAGATTTCAGCCATATGTCTGGTTGTCGCTTCATTGTCGATGACTAAATCAACATCCTGTGTCATTCGCGGAATGCCGTATATGGATGAGGTGATTCCACCAGTAAGATGAAAGCGAACCTGATATTTGGAGAGTACAGCAATGAGTTTATCCAGTGTTTTTTGAAAGGCGTCTAAGGTAAACATATTACCGGTGCCTCTGATTCATTAACTCAATGGCACCAGGGTCGTCCTGATAGAGCACTTCAGCGACCTTCCAGCGTAATTCTTCCTCCGACATCTCGCCCTCACGTTCTGTAATCTGACGAGCGATATTCTGCACATGAATTTGCAGCATCGCAAAAGACCGCTCCAGTTTTTCACTGGGAGTCAGCTTAAGCATCTCCTGCTGATAAATATCTTCAATGTCTCGATTGTCTTCTGACATCAATGCCATCACCAGTCAAACTAAAAATCAGAATCGTAACAACAGTATATCAACTCAATTCGCAACCGACATCTCGCCCTTTACCCATACTATTTTCACCTCGCTCATGGTTAACACTCCAATTGGCGACCGGTACAATCAACTCATAACAGGCAACGACTTTTGCCGAATTCTATTTCCTCAACCACAAACGAATCCCCACAAGATAGATTTCCTGATGAACCTTAATGAAGCCACGAAACTGATTGAATTTCGCCGCACGGTGAAGCCCATTGATATGGACGGACAACCCAATTACTCAGACCAGCTAGTGTCGCAAGCAACCATTGAGCAACTACTGAGTAACGCCAATTGGGCGCCAACCCACGGCCTTACCGAACCCTGGCGATTTACGGTCTATCAGGGAGAATCACTCACCGAACTCGCTCAGTTCCTCCGCCAAACCTACACGGAACACACACCGGAAGAGCTATTCAAGGAAGCCAAACGTGACAAAATGGCCTCCTACGCCGAAAACACGCAGGTGGCGATCGTGTTAGGAATGGAACGTCATCCCGGTAAAATTCCTGCCGAAGAAGAAGTGATCGCCGTCGCCTGTGCTGTTCAAAACCTACACCTGTCCGCAGCAGCAGCCGGCCTGGGAGGATTCTGGTCCACAGCTCCCATATACGACCTGCCCACGACTCGAGTCCATTTTGGATTTGCCGGCGAAGACGACCGCTGCCTGGGAATCTTCTACATTGGATACCCCAAAAACGACTGGCCTGAACGCAAACGAGGTGCTCCCAAACCTGTCCAAGACAAAATCACCTGGAGATAGTGTTAGATGAAAATCGAAGCCATACGAGTTTATCAAGTCGACCTGCCTCTTCATGAATCCACCTATAAGTGGTCGGGAGGAAAATCGGTCGATGTGTTTGATAGTAATGTCATTGAAGTGATCACTGACACAGGTCTGGCTGGCTATGGGGAATGCTGTCCACTTGGACCGTTCTATCTGCCTGCCTACGCCGAAGGTGTACGTAGCGGAATCCGCGAACTTGGTCCTCACCTGATCGGGCAGGATCCACTTAAACTGGGGCCTCTCAACCGGATGATGGATCGTGCTCTCAAAGGCCACCCCTACGTAAAGTCTCCAATCGATATTGCCTGTTGGGATATTAAAGGGCAGGTTGCCGGCTTACCCATCTGCGAACTATTGGGCGGACGCTACGGTGATGACTTTGTGTTGTACCGAGCGATTTCTCAACAGGAGCCTGAGGCGATGGCTGATAATGTTCAGGGTTACCGCGATGAAGGCTATCGACGATTCCAACTTAAAGTCGGAGGCGACCCGGATGTTGATATTCAGCGAATTCATAAAGTAGCCGAAAGTCTTGAAACAGGTGACAAACTAGTGGCTGACGCAAACACAGGATGGCTAATGCATGAAGCCGCTCGCGTGGTACGTGGCGTGGCAGACGTCGATGTGTATATAGAGCAACCCTGTTTTAGCTATGAAGAATGTCTTTCGATACGTCGCCGTACCAACCACCCGTTTGTGATGGATGAGTGCATAGATTCGCTCGACGTGCTCATGAAAGGCTATGCCGATCAGGCCATGGATGTCGTGAATATCAAAATCAGTAAATTCGGTGGACTCACCAAGGCACATCAAGCGCGTGAATTGTGCGCGTCAATCGGTGTTGCCATGACCATCGAAGATAGCTGGGGTGGCGATATCACCACCGCTGCTATCGCCCACCTGGCTCACAGCACGCCGACCGATTTGCTTTTCACCTCGACAGACTTTAATAGCTATGGACCAGTTAGCATTGCCGAAAACGCTCCGCAGCGAGTTAACGGAAGGATGAACGCATCAACCGAACCCGGTATGGGATGTTCTCCGCGCATGGATGTACTCGGCGAACCTGTTTTGGAAATCAGATAATCTCATGGGCGACCCAATCCGAGTTATTGACTCCCACACCGGCGGCGAACCAACTCGTATCGTGATCTCAGGCGGACCACCACTCGGGAACGGAACTGTGCTGGAGAAAATGGAGCGATTCAATCGTGAGTATGACGATTTTCGCAGCGCAGTTGTGAATGAACCCCGGGGCTGGGATGCGATGGTCGGAGCACTATTGGTTCCTTCGGAACATCCCGAATGTGAGCACGGTATTATTTTCTTCAATAATGTCGGGTCACTTTGGATGTGTGGACACGGCACGATCGGTTTGGGAGTGACGCTTAAGCATCTGGGATGGGCTGAACCGGGAAGGCATAAAGTAGAATCGCCTGTCGGTGTCATCGAATTTGAACTATTGGACGATCACACCGTGGAACTTACCAACGTCCCAAGCTACCGTTATCGTAAGTCGGTTGAAATTGAAGTTCCGGGTTACGGATCGGCTTCCGGAGATATAGCCTGGGGTGGCAATTGGTTTTTTTTAATGGGAGACCACGGACAGGAACTCAGCTATGAAAACGTCGCCGCATTAACACGCTACTGCACAGCCGTTAGCGATACGCTGAAGGAGCGGGGGATTGTGGGAGAAGACGGTAAGGAGATCGACCACATCGAGTTGTTTGCACCTTCGGAGAATCCCGCAGCTGATTCGCGTAATTTTGTCCTCTGCCCCGGGCTGCAATATGACCGCTCACCCTGTGGAACGGGTACGAGTGCCAAGATTGCCTGCTTATTGGCAGACGGTGTGATCGAGCCGGGTGAGCGATGGAAACAGGAAAGTATTGTGGGAAGCGTCTTCGAGGGTTCAGCCGTATGGGTGGAAGATCATACTCGTTGTATTCCGACCATCCGCGGAACGGCCTACATTACAGCGGATGCTCAACTCATTCTGCAGCAGAATGACCGTTTGCGATTTGGAATTGGGAAGTCGACTTGAATACCAACCAATCACGAATTGTAGTTATCGGCGGAGGCGTCATTGGTGCTTCGAGTGCCTACTTCTTAAGGGAAGCAGGTTTCCGAGTCACGCTGATTGAAAAAGCGACCTTTGGCAGCGGCTGCTCTCATGGAAATTGTGGTCTGATTTGCCCCAGCGATGCCTTGCCATTGGCCAGTCCGGGCGCTATTGGTAAAACGCTCAAGACGCTTTTTAAACGCCACAATCCACTCTATATTAAACCTCGAGTCAGTATGCGGCTGTGGTTTTGGCTCGCCAAGTTCGCGTTGCGGTGCAATCAGCGACACATGTTACAAGCAGCTTCGGCCCGGATGCCACTGCTGGAATCATCGCTTCATCTATACCAGAAAATACTGGAAGCTGAGCAGATGGAGTGTGAGTGGCAAAAAAATGGTCTCTTGTATGTTTATAAAGATGCAGACGCCATGGAAGGATATGCAGCGACAGACCAGTTTTTGACAGAGCACTTCTCATTGGCAGCCGAACGCTTTGATGCCTGCGGGCTTTATGAGTTAGAACCGGCCATTGCGGACGAGGTCGCCGGAGGTTGGTACTACGAAGACGACGCTCATTTGCGTCCTGATCGTTTGATGGCCGAATGGAAGCGAGTCTTATTGGAGCAGGATGTTGAAATCCGGGAAGAGACGGAAGTGTTTAAATTCAAACGCAAGGGTATCAAAGCGACGGGCGTGTTGACACGTGACGGGATCATCGAAGCCGACAAATTTGTTTTGGCAGTCGGAGCGATTTCTCCACAGTGGGAAAAAGAAATCGGCGCTGATATTCCGATTCAACCGGGCAAAGGATATTCACTGACATTTCCACGCCCGCAGTATTCCCCACGTATCCCAATGATCTTTCCTCAACACCGGGTGGTGATGACTCCGATGCTTTCCGGGTATCGACTGGGATCCACTATGGAATTCTCAGGATACGACTCACGAATTAATCGACGTAGGATCAATCTCCTTAAGACCGGAGCAGAACCCTATTTGCGAGAACCCTATGGCGATCATGTCGAGGAGGAGTGGTTCGGTTGGAGGCCGATGATTTATCATGGGATTCCGATTGTTGATACAAGTCCCCGCATGGATAACGTGTTGGTAGCCACCGGGCATAATATGCTGGGGCTTTCCATGGGGCCGGCAACCGGAAAACTCGTTAGCGAATTGATTTCCGGTGAGCCAACGCACGTGCCATCCCGGCCCTATCAATTACTTCATTAACTCCAGAAACGAGAAAACAGTCCGATGTCCTTAAAGTCCATTGCAGCGACGCCAGGAAATCAGCAGCCTCAGTTGGTCGATCCTCTTGATGCACGACAGCCTCAAGACGGTGAAGTGTTGTGTGAGACGGTGTATTTAGGAGTGTGCGGAACAGATCGAGAAATCCTACATGCCGCAACTCCACATGTGCCGGAAGGTGAATCCCAACTTGTTCTGGGACACGAATGCCTGGCACGTGTGCTTGAAGTGGGATCAGGTGTCGATTTGGTAAAACCTGGAGACCTGGTTGTTCCGGCCGTCCGCCGCCCAACGACTGGCAGTACGACCGAAGGTATAGAAGCGTTTAAGCTCAATCGGCGTCCGGATATGATGCCCTGGGGAGCTTATGTTGAACGTGGGATTGTTTGGGAACACGGGTTTTCTTTACCGCACTGGATTGATCGTCCCGAATTTCTATATCAGGTTCCGGCAGGGATCGAAGAGATTGCGATTCTCTCGGAACCAATCTCGGTTTCCGAAAAAGCAGTGCGGGAAGCGGAGCAGGCACAGGCCGCTCGCTTAGGTACGTCGGAATGGATTGAGAACCCGCCACGTGTGTTGGTAACCGGAATGGGACCGATCGCTTTTGCTGCGGTGATCTGCTGTCGTGCTCGAGGTTGGAATGTGACCGTGTATGGACGAGATGCTGAGGATACATTTCGCGCGAATCTTGTGCGCGGATTTGATGCTCAGTATGTCAATGCAGACACATTGAGTTTTTCTCCTGACAATGTGGAGCAGGAGGGTTATGAACTGGTTTTAGAGTGTACCGGTAATGACCGAGTGATGATGCAGGCGGCCGGGTTACTGGCAGGCTGTGGAATTATGGTTTGGCTGGGAGCCTCTCGATTACCCCAAGTACGTGAATTTGATGTGAATCAGATTATGCGGAATGCCATCCTGGGAAATCATCTCTACTTGGGAACGGTTAATAACGCTCCTCAGGATATGCAGTCAGCTATCAATCATTTGAGTAATCTATATTCGCAATATGGTGAAACCATCGCACAGATGATCACTGAGCAAGTGGATCCGTCAGATAGCCTGTGGCACTATTCCAATCGTGAACCTCAGGGGATTAAGACGATTGTGCGTTATGCCGGATTGACTTAGTGGAATCGTCTCTGCGGACAAGTTAAATTAAGCTTGGTATAGCTGACCCAAAGCCAAGTCGACGATTGTCAAAGGAAATGTGGAAATGAAGATCATACGAACTATGCTGGCATCAATAATCACGCTTGGTTTGTTGCAGTCGAATGTGGCAGCCGGGGAGTTTAATCCTGTTCTGGATATCAAAGATCCCGCACCCAAGTGGGCAGCTCTGCCGGCAACCGATGGTAAGCGTTATGCCTTTGATGATTTTAAAGAGAAGGATGTTCTTGTAGTGGCCTTCACCTGCAACAGTTGTCCTTATGCAGTGGACTATGAAGATCGTCTGATAGCGTTTTCCCGAAAAATTAAAGACTCCAAAGTGGGATTTGTCGCGATCAATGTTAATAAAGTCGAAGAAGACTTGCTGCCTGCGATGAAGCAACGTGCAAAGGAGAAGGGCTTCAATTTCCCCTACCTGTTTGATGAAACGCAGGAGATTGCTAAGAAGTACGGAGCGGGCTACACGCCGGAATTTTTTGTGCTCAATAAAGAACGCCAGGTGATTTACATGGGAGCTATGGACGATAGTCCCGATGCAGACAAAGTCAAAGTTCGCTATGTCGACTTAGCAATTCAGGCTGCTCAGGCTGGTAAGCTACCTGCCAAACAGGAAACGATTGCGATTGGTTGTCGTATTCGCATTGAAAGAAAACGACGTACAAGAAGTGGCAGTTAGTAGCCCAATCTCGTTTAAACCAGCGAAGATATAAATGCCACGTAATAGAAAATCCAGCCTGTGACACTGGTCATAAACATACCGATGGTGGCAAGCCACCCCAGTCGTTTATGAAGTTTGCTATGCGTTCCGGGAACGGGCGGCTTGGGAAATCGTTTCAAACCAAGAACGATGACTACGATCCAGAGCAGCGGAGTAGGAATCGCAAACGTCAAGTGAATGAACAGAAATTTCATGATCGTTGATTTTACGTAGGCACTGCCATGCGTGTACTCGATCCAGCCATTAAGACGCATGTCGACTTCAAAGGCGATTACCGCGAGTAATAGTACGATTGCGGTATTAATCTGTACTTTTTTATGAAGTGCCAGTTTGCCCTGTTTGGCGAGTCGAATGCTCCAGAACATCACAGGAACAACCAGAAACATCGCCAAAAAAACAACATCAAGCATGAAGGATGCTCGTGTTGGCAGAAATCCAGCGTTGGGTGTAATATGTGCGAGTAGTGACATGGTTTATGACGGCGAATATTCTTATGAATGATGAAAGTTTAGTCATTCTGCTTGGATTCGCCTAGGCGGGTTTGGTCCGTAGCAGTTGTTATTGCACCAGTTCATCATCTTTAAAATCACCGGTACTCATACCGCCGTTGTCGTACCAAAATGTCCAGGTTCCTTCTTTCTGACCGTCGATGAATTCGCCGTGGGCTGTTCTGTTTCCGTCGATATCATACATCGTCCATAAACCATGCTCGTGCCCTAAATCAAAATTGCCTTCAGAAGCTAACTGACCATTGGGGTGATAAAATTCCCAGTTTCCATGGCGTAAACCCTGCTGATAGGATCCTTTGGAATCAAGAGCTCCATTGTCACGATAGTGTTCCCACATCCCGTGAGGTTGTCCGCTCAGATAGTCCCCCAGAGCCCGGAAGTCGACGTGCGACAATAAACTAAGTCGACCCTGATTACGAAATTCCCGAATTCCCGCGGCACCTTGAAATACGATTTCTTTTATCTCCAGCTCGCTCGCCGTCGGCAGGTCGTTGGCGGCAGGGTTGTGTTTTTGTAAATGCCGTATCGTATGTAACTGTTGATTGCCATATTGAGTTGTACCCATTTGGCGATAAAGCAGTAGCCAGCGTGAAGATTCGAATCGAATCGGATCGTTCGGTATCTCCGGGATGTCATCAACGGTCTCACGGGTCTTGTTGCCACGCAGTAAATCGATAAATTTCCCTTCCGCGGTACGGCCTTCCAAAAGGTATCGATAACAGAGGTTGCTCGGTACGTGGAACATCGTCCAGGTTTGGTCCATACGAAGTTGATGGATAACCCAATTCACGTTGTAGTTCGCTGTCGCTATGCCGACGTGTAATAACATCTGCCAGATTGCGAAGAACATCATAAAGCTCAATCCAATTCCGGCACCGCATTCCTCCAGTTTACGAATTGTTGTGAGCGGTTGGGAGTGATCCGCCAACGACTCGGTGTCGCTCTGATCCCCCGTTGTGTTGGATAGTCTGGAGAGTGGCTTGCATTGCCAAACCAATGCTGGAATGAATGCCAGTAATCCGGCAATACTGATAGGTGAGAAACCGAGGACTTCCATCGTCAGAAAGATACCGGCATGTAGCCCGATAAAGGAAATCACACCGACGATTCGAAATTTATCGGTTGCCAGTGGACTTAGTAACAGCACGGACGCGGCAAGTTCGAGCGCCAGCGTACTGTAGGTTAAAGCTTTGAGAACTCCGGGGAATTGAGTAAGCCAGAGTCCCAGTGGCTTGGTTAATGCCTCGTCATCCATGATCACAAATAAGGCCGTGCCATCGTGCCATTCGGGATTCCATTTGTAAATTCCGGTAAGTGTATACATGACGACGAATTGCAGGAGGATTCCGGCTGTGGCAAAACTGCAGAAGTCGAGTTTGATTGGCGGCTCGTCTCGTTTCCGGATGCTAAAAAACCGTCCGGAAGGAATCCAAATCAGCCAAAACAACATGGAAGCCATCAGCATATCACCGCCGGTGAGTAGTACCGGTGCGCGGGCAATCATCGAACTAAATAAGAGCCAGCATCCGAATGCCACGGCGCGAGCTCGCCAGCCAAGTAATAAGGCAATTGCTAAGAGTAGATGTATCGAAAACAGAAAGTACTGATAGACATCACTTTCAATCAGTAAATGTAATGACCAGGTTGGCATCCCGGCATAGTATTCCTGAGAGGCGGCATAGGGAATGACTCCATCGACAGCATAAAAAAACTGAAATTGGAGCAGGCGATCAATGAGGTCCCAGATGAGGACTGTGCCCACGCCGATGCGCATCAAAGCCAGCGATCGCAGGTCGAGGCTGAAAATCCGTTTTAGCTCGCTCATCAGGTCAATCCATAATTCAACAGATGGATAGTGCTTGGTTCTGTGGTGCTAGGTTAGTTTGTTATTTCGATCCCACTAAATATCTGCCAGCCATCCTTGTGTAACTCCATCTTGCTGGAAAACTGCAGTCGTGGTTTTTTAGTCCAGGGATCAATGACTCCGATCGCCAGCCGATACAATCCCGGGGGAATGTTTTGGGTAGGAGCTGTCAACAGCGTGCGGAATTCTCCGGGCCGCCAACGGCGGATGTCCAGGTCAGTTTCAGTTGTCACGATGTTTCCGTCAACGTCAATCAGAGCGAGTTGTACAGGCCAACGATAGTAAAAAGGAGCAACACCGTGATTGGCACCAATCAGATAGAGCTGTAATGGGTCACCCTTCTTCACGACCTTATAGTGTTGATAGGTTAAAATCCGAAAATCGTAACCCATACGTCGAATGAGTTCTTCGCTGTTTCCGATGAATCCGGAGTCATCCGTTTCGACCAACGCGGGGCAGTAGGGGCCGACCCATGAAAAGTGACCATCGAGTAGATTTTTTAGAGTGACCCCATACTCGTGTAGCATCCACTTTTCTGCCTGAAAGGGCTCCATCTCACCGCCAATCGGAGCGATGGCCCAGTTTTTATCCTGCCCGGACACTTTGAGCTTGGTTAGAAATGCCCAGTCTTCTCCGTTTTGCGTGTCAGCCGGAAACATATCATCGTGAAAACCTAGCCATTTAGGTACTGCGGCATATCCGCGAGGGTAACGTGCCATCAGCATCTTGTCGGGAAACGCTTTTCGGTAAGCGTCGACGACGATTTTGGTGGTCATGTTATCGGCAAACAACTCCGGCTGAGGGTAGGTATGCCATTCACCCCAATGTCCCAGCAGTCCTAACTGAATAAAGGCGACGCGTGGATTGGTGTTATATCTGGCCCCCAACGCAGCAATGAACTTCGCTAACGCTTTCCGCATTTCCGGATGATTGTAATTAGGTGTGATGCCACCTCCATGTTGTTTGTAGGGAGTTGTTTGCACTCCCTTCCTGAGAAGCCAGTCCGGGATTCCACTTTCTTTGGTCGGGTAGTCCATGTAGATCCGGAAAATGATGTGCTTGCCATCGGCATTAGGGTGTTGCCAATCAGTTTGCTCCCATTGTTCGAATTTATAGACACCTTCCTGAGGCTCCAGTTCTTTCCACGACTTGTATAGGAAGACCATGCTGTAGGGTTGATTGATTTTTCCGGCTGTGGTGTAGGGCGCCCAGCCTTTGAGCGGTTGGTCGTAGGGCGCTTTTTGAGGAAGTAGATTCCCTTTTACAGATTCCTGTGCTTCAAGAGTCAAAGTGAAGCATAGCAGCAGTAGGCAAAGTTTCGGTAGTGTGGATCGACAATTCATGATTCAATTAACGGGCGCCTTAAAAACGCTCGGTAAGCGAGAACTCACCGAGCGTCTTTGTTGCTTAGATTTTGTTCTGTCCTATTTCTTGGGAGGGTACACCTTGTGAGGTGTATGGCATTCTTTACAGCTCATCGCTTTGGTTAACGCTTCGGCACTACCTTCTTTACCAGCCAGATGAGTTTCTGTGGCTTTGGTCAAGGCTGTCGTGAGTTTCTTCCAGCTTTCGGCTGAGCCTTTGGGAGGCTTGTTGGTTGGGAGTGCTTTGACGTAGGCAACAAACAGTTTGGTTTCTGCTTCTGTCGCTTCCCCTTTGATGATTTTGGTATGTAAGCCGCCGGTTTTGACGGCTTGCATAAAATTCTTGGTTGTGTATTTGTTTTCTTTTTTATCATCTGCGGACGTAGTGCCGGAGATGACTGCTACAACAGCGAGAACGCTGAAGAGCGCAGCTACCTTACGGATCATGGCGAAGCTCCAGAGGAGATAGATATATACGGGTCGGTACTGATTGTACCAGTATTCCTATCGGAGAAAAACAAAGAAGTCTGCCGCCAAAGTAATCAGCAAATCTCGAAAGCCGGATGAATCTAATCGAATGTCTAACTCAGATTTCTCTCATCCATAGTCGACCTCAACTTAATCGAAGCTGATGTCGGGTAAATACAGTTTCATTTTTGGCCAGAGCATGGCAAATCCGATGACAGCAATTACCAGTAAGACGATAAAAACGATTAATCGTTGCGAAGCCCAGCGGGATTCTCTGGCCGCAAACCGCCTTCTGATTTCCCTGCGTTTAGTACGTCGCTTGTGATACTTCCGTTCGTCGAGTGAAAGCTGTTGATGGAGTCGATTTTCGTCGCCGGGTATCCCGATCAGGTATTCAGCCCAAACTAATTCCTGCTCGCAGCTTTCGCATTGAGGAAGATTGTATTCACATTTTTCTCCGCATTTGGGGCAATTTGGTAGCCGGGCAATACGCCTTTTTTCCGTGAGCCTACGCTGAAACGCAGCATCTTTTTCCGCCTGGATTCGATTTTTCGACTCCTGAACGGCTCGGTAGTAAACTTCTTGCGGGTCTCGATGAAAATTCCACATATTGAACTCTCAATTTGCCTGCTGAAAAAAATGGCATTGCTGGAAAAAATTCTCTGATTTACTCAAACAACTACTATTTTCAAGCGATTTAGTTGTCAGACACTATCGTCTCCCAACCATATGCGCTGCGTTCATTGTAGGACAATGCAGCACGCAAATCCCTCCCACTACCACATCTATGTACTATTTCAATTCAAAAATGATCTCTCCAAAGCTGATTGCGGGCATTTTAGTCATCATGGTGATGTCGGGATGCGCTGACCGCAATTATTTGCGTGAAGCGGATCAGCAGGCACTGGAAGTTATCGCTGAACGAGCTGGTGACGAGCGTTGGAAATTAGAAAATTACAACGTCGGATTAGATGAACGAAGCCGTTTTTATGATGACTCCAAATCCACGGATGTGAAACGGCCGATCGATGACGAAAAGTCGAATGAGTACATGCATAAGGTAGATGGTTATGAAGGCTGGGAATACTGGGATGAAGATGGCATTACCGAACAATATACGAATGAACAATGGCAAGAGAAACTGGCCGGCTACGTCGAGTTTGACGACGAGGGTAATATCAAGCTGAACGCCGATTCAGCACTGAAGTTAGCTTACATTCATTCACCGAATTACCAGCGACAAAAAGAAACACTTTACTTAGCTGCTCTGGATGTAACGGCCGAGAGATTCCGTTTGGACACTCAGTATTTTGGTGGGTATGACACCAATTATCGTCACCGTGGAACGTTGAATCCGGGCGGTTTAGGTTTGGATCCATCCACAGGCAATACGATTGTTTACCCGGCATCGCATGGTCGTGAATCGAATCGACTTACGGTTGGGAAAAATCCTGCCGCTCAATTGAGGCGACGTTTTGATACAGCCGGAGATCTGGTTGCAGGATTTGCCAATTCTTTCGTATTTGAATTCACCGGCGATAATGCCGACTTCACATCTTCGATTGCAAACTTTGCGTTTGTCCAGCCATTGTTGCGAGGTGCAGGTAAACACATTGCTCTTGAGCAACTCACTCAATCAGAACGAAATCTACTAGCTAGTATTCGAGCTTATTCCCAGTACCAACAAGGGTTTTATACACAGATTACGATTGGTGAATCAGCGGTTGCCAATGTTCGGCGGGGAACGCCGGGGACCTTTGTTAGCAGCGGGTCGGGGAACACCTTTGTTGGCGGGTTCTATGACCTCTTGCAATCTCAACAACGTATTCGAAACACGAAAATCAACATGAAGCGGCAGCGTCAAAACCTGGAGCAATTTGAAGAGTACCTGGATTTAGGTCTGGTCGTACTCGTTCAGGTAGACCGTATGCGTCAGAACGTTTCCCGTCTCGAGTCGACTCTACTTGACCAGGAAGTGAATTACAAAAATCAGGTCGAGCGATACCAAACCAATGAACTCGGTCTTCCTCCCAGCTTAGGGATCGAAGTGGACAAATCGCTAGTCGACGACTTTACTTTCTTCACAGATGAAGCGTTGGCATTGGAGGATTTGATTCTACAGGCACGTGAAAAAGTTGCAGACTTACCAACGGAATTTACAGCGGAAGATCTTCAGGCAGTCGCTGCCGAGTTAAAGGCTCTGCTGGAACCTCTTAACCAGTGGTTTGATTCGATCGCCATGGATGTAGAAATCGTCGAAACGGAGGCAGCCAATCGCGAAGTCCGCATGACAGAACAGGAAATTGCGGAATTCCAGGAAACTCGCCTCAGCTTACAGGCCGAAGTCGAAGCCTTACAGGAATTAGCAACGACAGAAACGGAAGCGCTACAGGCGGTGATCGAAGCGATCGGTGTTACCGAATTGGATCGTTCGATGAGAGACCTGGTAGTTTGGCGAGCTCGTTTAAAGCGACTGGCAGATCGTGCGGGCCTGGCACAAGCTCAGGCTAAACTGGAAAAAATCTCGGTCGGATCTTTTGAGCTGGACCCTGAGGACGCCTTGAAAATTGCCTTGCATAACCGACTCGACTTTAAAAATGCTCGAGCCGCATTGGTGGACACGTGGCGGCAGATCAAAATCCGCGAGAATCAGCTGCTTTCGACGGTCAATCTGACAGCAGCCGGTGATCTGTATACTTCCAAAAATAACCCTGCCAGCTTCCGGGGAGAGACTGGCAGTTTACGATTTGGAATTCAGTTCGATGCTCCGATTACCCGACTACTTGAGCGTAACCAACTCAAGCAATCACTGATAAATTATCAACAGGATAAGCGTCAGTTTATTCAGTCTCAGGACCGTCTCAATTTTGGCTTGCGAGCATTGCTCAGACGTATTGAAATGCTGAGGCAAAAATTGGAAGTGGACCGAGGGCGTGTTGCGATTTCGATTCGGCAGGTGGACTCGAACCAGTCTTCGCTATATCGGCCTGTGCGACCAGCCCAGCCGGGACAATCTCCTCAACTGTTAGGCGGAACCGTTGCTCTGGATATTGTCTATAGTTACGACAATCTGGCATTTTCACAAAGCGATTTCCTGAGTACCTGGATGCAGTATCAGGCTGCTCGGATGCGGTTGCAAAGGGAATTAGGTGTCATGGAGCTTGACGAAGAAGGTCGCTGGATCGATCAGCCTCTGCCGCCTGTGGAAGAAATGCTTCAGGATGTGGAGCAAGCGAGCGCCATGGATCCGACCGTTAATCCCAATACTCCGGATACGGTTGAAACGGATGGTATGGCGGAAGTGGAGGAAGACACCGAGGATGAACAACTGCAGGGATTCGACAGATTAGCGAATAAGCTTGCGGACCTCCAGCAACGCATAGAAGATGCAGTATTGGCTCGAGCTAAGGAACGTATGGATGCCGAATTGGAAGAGGCTCTTAAGAGTGACTCGGAAGCACCTGAAGAAACAGAAGAAAC
>DEAW01000096.1:20172-28463 GCA_002348315.1 Planctomycetaceae bacterium UBA2972
GAAGAAACAGAAGAAACGGGTGAATCGACCGAAACTGATGATTAATTCAACGGTTTAAACATCGATTCCCCTCATATGGCCGGTGCAAACTGTAGACGTTTTTGGGGGTGATTAGATAATATAAGTAGTTGCAGACCGAACGAGTTTTTAAACGAGAAGCGTATAGTGTCCACTGAATTAGACTCTACTGAAGGTTCAGGTATTGGTCGCTGGATTACCAGATTGATCATACTGACAATTGTCCTGGGGGGCGTAGGGGCCGGTGTGTACTATCTGCCGGATACGCTCCTTTCCAAAGAGGTTGTGGAAAACCTCACTTTTACGGTCGCCAAAGGCCCGATCAAGATTGCTGTGACCGAGCAGGGAACTCTGGAAAGTTCAGAGAACACTGAGATTAAGTGTAAAGTTCGGGGACGAAATACCGTGACGTCGGTTGTTGAGTCTGGCACCATCGTGAAGAAAGGTGATGAGCTTGTTCGATTAGACACCAAGGTGATCGAAGAAAACCTGAGTCTGCAGAAAACAAATGTTCATGAAGCGACAGCGACGCTCGAAGAAACCAAAACAGATACAGCGCAAAGTCAGATTGCGATTGATTCGTTCGAAGAAGGGCGATACACCAAAGGCCTCAAATCCAGAGAAGCTGCAGTCAAACGTGCTGAGATCAATCTCCAGGCTTCGACCGAAAAGTACGAACAGTATCGTCAACTTTTCAAACGCGGGCGAGTTTCAGAACTGGAGCTTGACGGAAGTGCCTTTACTGTGACTCAGGCTGAATTACAGCTCAAGGTTGCTGAGACGCGTCTGGATGTTTACAAGCGGTACACCAAAGCCATGGATCTGGAAGAATTAAAGGGCCGGCTTAATGCGCAGAAGTCCAAGCTGTCTGCAGATCAGGCTGGCTTGCAAATGGATATGGCTCGACGAGCCCGGGCGGAGACGGAACTCGCCAATTGTGTAATCACCGCGCCGAAGGATGGCTTGGTGATCTACCCAACGGCTGCTGCCTGGAAAGATACTCCCGATGTCGCAGAAGGTGTGAATGTAAGTCACGATCAGGTGTTGCTCATCATGCCGGACCTTGATCATATGCAGATTGAAGTCGGTATTCATGAAGCGATTGTGGATCGGGTGAAAGTCAACCTGCAGGCTAACGTCAAACTCCCCGATCGTGAGATTATTGCGAAAGTTACAGAGGTTGCGACAATCGCTCAACCACTCGGTCCCTGGTCAGGTAATGTCGTGAAATACGATGCGGTCATCACCATCGATGAAGGTGAGGTTGATCTGAAGCCGGGGATGAGTGCTGAAGTCGAAATCGTTTTGGCAGAATATGAAGATGTTCTCTATGTACCGGTATCCGCAATTTTGGAAACTGAAGAGGGACATTTTTGCTGGGTCGAAGAGGAAAACGCTGAACCTAAACGGCAACGCGTTATCTTGGGCGAAAGCAACGATGTCTATGTGATTGTGGAACAGGGAGTGAAAGAAGGCGACGAGGTCATTCTGAATCCACTCGAGTTCATGGAGCAATCCACTCTGGCAGACGCTGGTGATTATCGTGGTTTAGGTGAAACCAATGCAGTCTATGAGGATGCTGAGGACGTCACCGGGGAAGTGACTGCCGATGAGTAAGCAGTATCAGAAAGAAGGAGCGTCCATTTGGTCGCAACTCATCACGTGTTGTGTCCTGGTCGGGCTTGGAGTTGGCGGCTATCTATATGCCAATGGTCGCCAGGATGATGCTCAGGAAATCAACCTCGACTTCCTGAAAGCTCCGACACATGTTGTGCAGTTAGGCGACATGGAAGTTTCGGTCACAGAACAGGGTTCTTTGGATTCGTCAGATAACGTTGAAATTATTTGTCGCGTGCGTGGCCAGAACATCATTACCTCGGCTGTTGAAAGTGGAACCTATGTGGAAAAGGGTGACGTCATCCTGACGCTGGATACACTTTTCATTGATGAAGAAATTGCAGAGCGTTCGAAGTATGCTCACTGGGCACGCAGCGGGTCAGAGCACTGGCGAGCGACCGTGGCCAAACAGACGCTGGCCATTCCGGAATATCTGGAAGGACAGTTTGTAGCCAATTTGACCGAGATGGAAAAGGATCTGGTGATTGCAGAAGCTGATTTGCTAACCAATCAGGAATTGCTTGAATACAGTCAGCGTCAATTTGAACGTGGCTATGAAAGTCGTGATCAGGTTGATTCTCATCGCCGTCGTGTAGAATTTTCTCAACTGACGATTGATGTGTTGAAGTCGGATATCCATATTTTCAAAACCTACGGAAAAGAATCAGAACTCACTCGACTCGAGGGTGAGTTAAAGGTCGCTCAGGCTCAATTTGAAGCGAATGACGAGCGAGCCATGGCGGATGCTTCACGCCGGGATCGGGCTGTGGAAGAAAAGGAATATTGTACGATTCGCGCTCCCAAGAGCGGTTTAGTGATTCATCCCCGGGCCGCAGCCTGGAAGGGTGCTCCGGACATCACTGAAGGTGGAACGGTTTATCGAGAGCAGGTCTTGTTGCTGATGCCCAATCTGGATGAAATGCAGGTGATCGTCGGCGTACATGAAGCGTTGGTGAAACACATTTCGGAAGGTATGCGAGTCTATGTGAAGTTGCCGGATCGCGACCCGTTTGAATGTACTGTCTCCGAAGTGGCTGATATTGCTCGACCTCCGACGATCGGTGTCAGCAATATTGTGAAGTATGACGTGACCGTGAATCTGCCAAAGCAGGATGGCTTGAAGCCTGGAATGACCGCTGAAGTCGAGATCGTTATGAATGAGTATACCGATCAGGTGCTGTTGCCGGTGGAATCGATTCTTGAATTCGGTAGTGGGTTTTACTGCTGGGTGCGTCAGGGCAATACGTTGAGTCGCCGTTTGCTGGAATTGGGTGATAGTGATGAAGAGATGGTGATTGTGACAGATGGCGTGAAAGCCGGTGAAACAGTTATTCTTAATCCACTTGCCTATGTACCGGAAGCTCAGGATGACGCACTGATCAACTTTGAGAAGACAGCCGGGGAGTCGGTCGTAGAGACGGGCGAAGAAAGCTAACGACGATGGCACGATTTTTTAAGACGCGATTGATTTCGTGGTTGATCACTTCGCTGGTTCTCGTTGGTACCGGATTTGGCATTTATAAGATTGCGGATGCCATGATCGCGTCTCAGCAGGAAGAGTTTGTACACAAACATCGCCTGACTCACACGGTGCAGCGTGTGCCGCTGAGGGTAACGCTTAATCAGCAAGGGACGTTAGAAAGTTCAGAGAACCACGAAATCATCTGCCAGGTACGTGGTGCCAATATAATTACGTCCGTGATTGAGAACGGTGCGTATGTCAAAAAGGGTGATCTGCTGCTGACATTGGATTCACTTTACATTGATGAGCAGATTTCCGAGCGATCCAAGTATGCTCACTGGTCGCGGTCCGCAGCCGAACACTGGCGGGCAACAGCTACTAAACGACAACTTGCCATTCAGGAGTATCTGGAAGGACGGTTTGTCACGGAAGTGATGGGCAAAGAACTTGAATTGGTTGTGATGGAAAGTGATTTACTTTCCTTTAATAAGATTCTGGCCTTTAACACGCAACAATTTGAGAAGGGTTACGCTAGTCAGGATCAGGTGGATAGCTGGCGACGCAGAATTGATACGCATCTGGTTGGTCTGGATTTGCTCAAGTCTGATATCGAAGTACTGAAAGTGCATACAAAGAAGTCAGAGATGGCTCGGTTGGAAGGTCAGCTTAAAGTAGCCAAGGCGCAGTTTGAAGCGAGTGATGAACGAGCCGAAGCAGATGCATCTCGTCGGGACAGGGCGGTGGAAGAAAAAGAACACTGCATGGTGTATGCTCCGAAGGATGGTCTGGTGATTCACCCGCGGTCAGCATCCTGGAAGTGGGCTCCGGATATTACCGAAGGTGGAACTGTTTATAAGGAACAAGTCCTGTTGTTAATGCCGGATCTGGACAAAATGCAGGTCAATATCGGTGTTGCCGAAGAATTTGTCGATGATATCCAGGTGGGGATGAAGACGCTTGTAACCATTCCCGGACGGCCCCCCTTTGAAGCGAAGGTTTCTGAGGTGGCCACTATTTCCCGACCACCCATTATCGGATCAGGGGATATCGTGCGTTATGACGTGATCGTGGCCTTGCCCAAGTTAGAGAACCTGAAACCGGGGATGAGTGCCAGGCTTGAAATCGTTATGAATGAGATGGAAGAAGTCGTCACTGTTCCTCTGGCAGCGACGGTTGAAATTGAAGACCTGACGTATTGCTGGGTGGAAACGGCAACAGGCGCGGAACAGCGTCTGCTAAAGACAGAGAAAGGTGATGATGTCTCGATCGTGGTCACCGAAGGCGTGCGAGTGGGTGAGAAAGTGGTAATGAATCCGTTGCTTTACACCAAGGCGAACAAAGCTGATGACGAGGTCGCCGAAGAGGGTGATTCCGCGAGTGGTCCAGGTGAAGCGGCATTATAAGACGCAGGGTATGAATCTATCCCGACTGCAGGGGTAGCTAGACGAGGCTAAATTAGTGAATCTGTTTTTTATTCGAACCATCAGACTGGGTATTAAGAGTCTGCTGCTGCATAAGATGCGAGCTGGTTTGGCAGGCCTTGGTATCTTCATTGGTACGGCGACGGTGATTTGGTTGGTGGCAATGGGCGAAGGCGTTAGCCATCGTGCTCAGGAACAGATTAAAGAACTGGGCGCCAAAAACGTCATTGTTCGAACTAAGAAGCCAACGTCGGATAATGAGCCTCAAATGGCTCGTATCAGTGTTCATCGTTATGGTTTGCTGCGAGCGGATTACAAACGCATTACGGAGACACTGCCTAGTGTTAAAGAGGCCGTGCCGATGCGAGAGTTTCGTTATGAATTGCGTCGTGACGACCGTTCCGCCGATGCTAAACTGGTCGGGTGTATGGAAGCGTACCGCTCACTCAATCATCTGAAAATGGCTCGTGGTCGCTGGCTCGCTCCACGCGACCGGGGTAAGAAAGTCATTGTTCTGGCTGCCGAAACTTCGTCCCGATTGTTTCCGTATCAAAATCCCATCGGGCAGCGTGTTTGGGTTGGCCGGGAACTCTATACGGTCATTGGGCAGACGAAATCACGTACGGCGTCGGCTGCGATAGGTGGTAGCCTGGACGCTCGGGAATACAATCTTGATGCCTATATTCCGCTGGACACGATGGAAGCTCGTATTGGTGACCGCGTGATGAAGCGTGTGGGGAATTCGTGGCAGGGTGAGCAGGTTGAGTTGAGTCAGATTACCGTTGGTGTTGATGAAATTGACAATGTTGACGAGACGGCGGCGATTATTACCAATCTGCTTAAGAAATATCATGCGGAAGAAGACTACGCGGTGGTTGTACCGAAAGAGTTGTTGGCACAGGCCGAGCGAACGCGAGCGATGTTTAACGTTTTGCTGGTTGTGATCGCCGGAATTTCATTGTTGGTTGGCGGAATCGGAATTATGAATATCATGCTTTCGACAGTGACCGAACGAACTCGGGAAATCGGAGTGCGTCGGGCGTTGGGTGCCAAGCGTTCTCATATCATATTTCAGTTTATTACCGAGGCTATCCTGTTGACGGGTATTGGCGGATTACTGGGGGTTGCTTCGGGGTTGTTATGTGGCCCGTTGTTTCGTGGCGGCCGTGAGTTTGTCAGTAACTACTGGCCGGAGTTAGTGCCTCCGATTGTCGCTCAGATTGAACCTCAGATTGCCAGTTGGTCAGTGATTCTTTCCTTGGTTATTGCCATCCTTTCGGGTGTGGTCTTTGGTGTCTACCCTGCCTGGCGGGCGGCCTATATGGATCCGATCGAAGCATTGCGTCACGAATAAAGAGTCTGTAGAGTTGGCGTGCAATACAGTTTCCCACGAGCCAAAGTGAACTGTGAATCTCCAAACTGTGATTGCAGAAGACACCATCGTGCTTCGATAAGGTGGTTACACATCAAACAATGCGGATGCGTATTTCTACTTTGTGATTTTTATATGCAACGGTGTGTCTGCTAAGCCGGTGACGGCTTGGTTGCGTATGAAACTCATTTAGTTCTATCTGGAGACCTTCTAAATGCCGGATTGGTACAACGCTAATTTTGTTTGGTATTGTTGGCTTGCGCTTACCGGCCTGTGGCTAATTGCCGTATTGATGCATATCCTTAGAAAAGCTGAAAAAAAATTCCAATCTGTCGATATCGTGCAGGTGATTGTCGAGATCTTGACGTTTATTGTGCTTATGGGATGGTTAGTATATGCGGTATTCAAGCTCTTCATCGAATAGTTGTTAGACCTAACTAGCCTTCTCCTACCAACATGCAAATACTGCAAGGTGTCAAGATTTATACATATCAATCAGCGCAACGGAAACCGATGATTGAATTCATCCAAAAGAACATCAAGCAGATAAACAATATGAAACACACGCTATCGCTATTCATCGTCGTAATGCTCGTGCCGCTGGCTGCGCTGAATGCTGACGAGATGCCCGCATCCACCAGCAGAACCAGTCCTCCTGGCATTGATCGAATCTGGCTGGGGCATCGTTCGCACGATCCCGGCAAACTCGTTGTCAACTGGATGTCGAAAGAGCCGGGTGATTCAATCGTTCGTTTCGGTCAATCGGCAAACTACGAAATGGAAGTTCGAGTCGCGAACAACTCGACGATCCACCATGTCGAAATTCCACTCGAAGAATTAGGTGGAGTCTATCACTACTCCGTCCGCACTGGCAATCAGTACTCGAAGGATGCCACCTTCAAGGCGTATCCGAGCGACGAACTGAGAGTCGCTGTCGCGGCCGACTGGCAAAGCCTCCCCGATCTGTCTGCCATCAGGAATGATGACGTGCATCTCCTGCTGACCGCGGGCGACAACATATCAAACACGCATCAGTTTTGTGGTCCCGGAAACAAAGAGTGCGTCAAGCCCTACGCTCGACTGATTGACCGCTACCCTGATCTGTTTCGGTCAGTGCCTTTCATGCCTGTGCTCGGCAACCATGACAAAGAGATGAGACCGCGGGGCAGGAAGCCACCAGAGCAACCGGTATACGACATCGACGCCACAGCCTTCCGCCGATTCTTCGAGTTGCCTGGAGATGAATGGAAATGGCATTTCGACGTGCCCGGATTCGATGTTCGCTTTGCGGCACTCGATCTGAATCATATCTCGGATCTCGGCACCACCTGGCAGGCGTGTCATTCTTTCAAGAGAGATTCGGAACAGTTCCGCTGGTACGACAAACTGATGAGCGACAATTCACGGAAGTTCGTCGTGACACTCTACAACGAGCGCAATGGTTCGATGCGTGCTCAAGAGCAGGGAGCATGGCATTCCATGTTTCGCAAAGGGACGATTGCGATCACTGGTTTCGGCTACTACGCCGAACGCGCCGAGGTCGATGATTTCACTTACTACAACACTTCGCTCAGCGGCAAAGGCAACCAGTACCCGGATTCTAAGTCCAAGTTCCTGAAGGGTGCCGACAGCTACATCCTGCTGACACTTACGAAGAACCCGGCGAAGATGGTCGTGGATATCAAGGGACTGGATGGAACGGTGCTGGATCGAAAAGTGTATCAATAAACTCCTGACGACTGAGCGCGGCGAATATGCAGTTGCGACTATCTGGCAGCCGTGTGCTTTCATGCGTCTTATGATCGCGTTAAAGGAACGCATTGCTATGCACAGTGTCAGGCGTTATTCCGCTCTTACGTTGATTGGGCTGTTGCCGTTAGCCAGCCTCCCGAACAGCGTTGCAGAGCGAGCCAAGCTGCTGGTTCAGACAGGCGCAGGTCTGATCGGTAGTAGTTCGGAGAACCCGAAGTGGCTACGGAATAAGAGCGATTATGTTGTAACCTATCCGTTCAGATTGCTTCGGATTCGCTCCTGCATCAGCGGAATTGTAATGGTAGCCGAGGCGGGACTCGAAGTTCGAGCGTTTCACACGGTAAATATAGGGTCGGGAAACTACATGCTGAAAAAGGGGTACGGCAAGGGGTACGGAATGATTCAATCGGCAGCATAACACCGACCCTGCTGGCTACGATCTGGGACGACCTGGATGAAGTGGAACGAAGTAATATCACTCAGATCGTAGTGGATTATCTGGAAACCAAACGCTCTGAAATAATCGATGCTGAACAATAGCGTGATGTGATATGAGGTGATATCAACCAGACACATTCTTGATTGTGTCTGGCTAAGGCCCTGTGCGTGTGTCTGTGTTTGTCTGTTGACCGTCAGTGCGGTATCTTCG
>DEAW01000078.1 GCA_002348315.1 Planctomycetaceae bacterium UBA2972
CTTTCAAGTAAGAAACCTGACTTACTCATGACGTAATGCTTCAATAGGATCCATTTTTGCTGCTCGTATCGCCGGATAAATACCGAATAACACGCCCACCACAATCGAGATTCCTCCTCCCAATGGAAGTGACCAGGGCACGACCACGGGCGTCACGTTTCTCACTGACGTGGGCAGAGTTTCCATCACTTCAGGCATCGTTTGAAGGAGTACTTCCTGAAAGTAACTGATCATCGCAGGGCACAAAAGACCGCCTACAATTCCTGTCAAACCACCTGTGACACTAAGAACAACCGTTTCGGTAAGAAATTGCCTGGTAATATCAGACTGACGGGCACCAAGTGCCCGGCGAATCCCAATTTCGCGTGTTCGTTCTGTGACAGTAGCCAGCATGATATTCATGATTCCGATGCCTCCCACTACCAAAGTTACAGCGGCAATGATTCCCATAAACGCCATAAACATCATGCGCGTGGTTCGCGCCTGCTCTAATAGCTCAAGCGGCACAACAACGGCAAAATCTCGCGAGCGGTGTAGTTTCTCCATGGTTCGCTCGATCGCCTCTGCCGTGGGGACCACATCATCAGTAGAACGAACCTGAAACGTTATCTGACTTAACTGAACTTCTTCGCCGGTACGCTGACCAGCACTTCGGAACATCACGATGTCCCCAATCCGCTGCCAAAATGTATCCAGTGGAATGTAGATATCACTGGCAAAGTCCTGGGCAGCAAGTGAACTGCCGATCCCTGCCATCGCCTGACGAGGCTCCATCACGCCAATGACAACATACGGGATTTCACGAATACGAATGGTTTTCCCAAGAGGATTGTCGATAGGAAAAAATCGCTGTGCAATTTCACTGGCCAGCACGCAAACATTTGAACGCTCATCGACATGAATATCGGAGAGGAACTCACCGGCTTGCAGGTGAAGATCCATCATCTCTGCGTATTCAGGTGTACACGCTACAATGTGCCCTTCGACCGTGTTGGCTCCGTAATGTGCCTCTCGCTTGGTCTCACGAATTAACAAATGATCCTGAATGGTGGGAATTTGAAGAAGAGCTGATACGTCGTCGCGTTTAATGCCGTATTTCACAAAGAACGTATCCATGTCGCCAATGTATTCATCAGCTGGCATGCGGCTGCGAAGGATAACGTTGCGGGCACCCAGTTCCTCAATCTGCCGCTGAACTTCCCGGCTAATCCCTTCACTGATCGCCAACAGCCAGATCACACTGGCCACGCCGACGAAGATCCCCAGAATCGTAAGCATCGATCTTAGAGGATGAAGAAAAAGGCTGTTAACACCAACCCGAAGCGTCCGGACATTGATCAGCGTCATGAGCCAGAGACTCGCTCCGTAGATGCCACATCGGATGGCTGGTCGCCACGTTTACCCGGAGCATCCAGAGTGGGAAGGATTTCTTCCAATTCAGACCGTTTGATGAACCTGAAGGGAGTTAGTGTTACAACTTCCCCCTCAGCGAGACCGTTAGCAACAACCACATGAGTATTATTATTGGAACCGATTGATACTGGCCGCGGACTCCAGTCGTTCCCATTTCGAACCAAACAGAAGTAACGTTCTTCATGCTGGATAACAGCAGCTAAGGGAACCTGAATTACCTCGGCTGCACTTTCAAAAAAGATCTTTACTTTTGCTCGCAATCCGGGACGCAACGTTGGAGGAGGGTTGGTTATGGTTACTTTCGTGTCATATTCGAGTGGCGCACCGTGCCAGCGTAACGGAAACGGATAAGCGGCGACTTCGTTGACTTCACCGTCGAGAGGGTTGTCCGGGTCTGCGTCTAATTCAATTCTTGCAATCTGGCCGGGCAATACGCGATTGATATGTGATTCATTAATTCGCACTGCAACTTCCATATTTTGAATATCCGGCAGACGAACCACTATCTGATTATCCCGAATCACAGCACCTTCTTCGATGATTATGTTTCGGCGTTCGTCGTTGGCATAGACAACCTGCCCCGACGCCGGAGCGAGAATCCGGCACTTCGTTATTTGTTCCTGAATCTCAATCAATCGATTGGTCGCCAGGTCCAGTGTGCTTTGGGCGGCCTCTACCTGGGCCTTCTTTTGTTTAATCGCCGCCGTATATTCACCGACCATTTTTTCCCGAGTGAATTCCCGATAGACAGTCAGTTTCAGTTCCGCTGCCTTACGATCGCGTTTCGCCTTTTCCCATTGAAAGCGATCTGCGTTAAGCTGCACGCTAGACAGGAAACCGCTAGCTGCCAATCGCTGGCTATGTGCTAGTTTGGCGAGCGAGCGTTCGACGCTTTCCTGAGCAACAAAGACTTCACCTTCTATTAAAGTCAATTCCTGTTGGAAGAGCCCTTTTTCAAACTCCTTGAGAGTTCGCTCAGCGTTTTCTAACTGAGATTCTGCCTGAATCATGTTGGCCTGATTGTTAGCAACGACAATCTTTTGAGCTGTTTCATCGTTCTCAAGTGCAGACGAGTCAAATTCAACGATAAAGTCCCCTTCGTCTACATAGGTTCCCTCGTCGACGATCTCCAGAATCGTGGTTCCCGGAGTGCCTAGCGCCTGAACTTCACAACGTACTTCCCGATTGCTCGCACTTGCTACGTCCCCAGTTTCTGTGACAAACGCTTCAAAATCGCTTTTCTCAACCACGTGCATCATCGCCTCATCAGCTGGCGAAGTTTCGTCTGGCTTTTCACTACCATTGAAATAAAGCATTGCCCCGGTAATTCCTCCGGCAATGAAAAGTAATACAACAATACGACTTATCCAATTTGGCATCGCTTGCTTATCCCTACTGACGATTTATGACTCGGCTAATCCTTAATTATAAACGGTCTAAATTCACAAATCGGATAAAACCACAACAGAAGCCGATTTCAGCAGACTCGTTTATGAAATCCTAGCTGTTCGACATGTTTCCGAGAGCCCCG
>DEAW01000049.1 GCA_002348315.1 Planctomycetaceae bacterium UBA2972
TGGATTGCGTTTCCCCGGGAATCAGACGATTAATAAATTCTTCCGCAATTCGTATTCGAATATTACCGGCCCGGTATCGCTGCTCCAATAAATTCCCCAGAGCGGCCACGTTATCATCGAGTGACCAGCGAATAACCTGAAAACTGTTCGCTACCGGCACAGCCCGGTAGTTATAACGACTGGTTTCAAATAACTCGATATCCCGCATCAACTTCGGATAATCGATGGGCTCAACACACCATTGCCGCAATCCGAATTCCAGGCTGGTAAAAGCCTCCTCCTGAAGCAATGTTTTTTGTTCGGGCGTCAACGTGCGAGCGTGCATTCTCAGGAGAACTCGTTGGGCTTCTTTACCACGGGCAGCGACATCTACGGTAGAGTCATCTGCGACAAATTCCTGTAACTCCTCAAGGTTCAGGTACACGCGCCAGTTCTCTGCTTCATCCGAGCCAACCAGACGTTCTTCAATCCCTTCAATCGCCGCAGCCACGGATTCACGAGGCGATTCAAGAGTTTCAATCGACACTTTTTGGTTAGATACGATCATCTGGACCGCATGCCAAACATCCAATCGCGTATCAAGACCGGCCAGTGTCCGTTGCATCGCCATTTTCGCATCCGCCATTTCAATATTCTCAAGGTGCGTTACTCCTTGCACATGCAGATTGCGAATCAATGCCAACGTCTGCACAGACTCGACCGTGCCCAGACCTCGAAGTTCATGCAGGTTGGCAAGCGCCTGCTTTAATTCCTTCGCCCATGACTCGAGTATCGGGACGGCTGCCAGTTGCGTTAACTGCCGTTGTAATTGCGGTGATGCGGGCCAAAATTCGGGTTGAATATCAAGTGGAGCACCTTCGGCCTGATCGATCACTGTTTTCATCGGAGCTGTTGATTCAGTATCCGTTTCATTAATCGCCCGAGCGATCAAAATGGTTTCGCTCATCGCCATCGGCTCTGTAACGATTGGGAACTCGCGCGAACGAGTTGGCATCATTTCCTTAACAGCGGGAACACGTGGCAAAGCGACCGAACGAGCTTGCAGAGGCGCGGGAGCCGGAGCAGGCTCATCCATCAATGAATTTTCTGTGCCGATCAAGACGACCGCAACCGCAGCAGGCTTGTCGGAAGATTCAAGTGCCTCGATCGAATCAATCAGTTTTTCTTCTAGCTGGGATGTCTGTGCAGCATCCGGAGCGAGAATCAGTGATGACGCTTCTGGTACAAAGGTAGGAGCAAGCGACTTTGGTGAGCTGACCTCTTCCACGTGCTCGTCAATAATCTGCTGCACATCGACAATCGAAACATGCTGTGGCATCACCGTGGTAACGAGCGTTTTTGGGTTTTCGTCGAGCGATATCTTTGAAGTAAGTGCTTCCTGCGTTGACTCATTGGGAAATTCCGGTGCAAAGCGATCAAACGCTCCGATGGACAACCCAAAGAAGAGTATACAGAAAACCATCAACATAGGTTGAATCGATTGATAGGGTTGCTTTTCAGTCACGATCCCGACTCTACTTTCTTCTAGTCTCAACAAGGTCAGCGTTGCATCTTGCGCAGTGGCAGACACCAATTCGAAGTGGATAAACACACCTCTACAACTAGTAAAATCGGTATATACGGACTAAAGAGTAAAACCCGTTTTTGATTAACAAGTAAGAAAGATTCGGCAGTTGGACTAAGACAGGTAAGCTGGGAAGAGTTTACCGGTTATCAGCTAACTTCAACGCCATTTTCGTCAAGCAGGATCGTATCGTGATGCTCATAACAAGGTGCACAGCAGCAGAGAAAAAGTAGCGTCTCCCGGCCAGAATTATAGATTGTATGCACAGCACCGGGAGCAATGGCAACGGCATCGCCCGGGCCCACCGTTTTCGTCTCTGAATCGATCGTCATCTCACCAGTCCCACTGAGGATATAGTAGATTTCCTCGGTGAGTGGATGGTAATGAGGTTGAGTATAGAGTCCCGGAGCGACTCGAGCCTCTGCCAAACTCTGGTTCTTAATCAGAGAATTCCGATGCGCGAGCAATTCACGTATCTCAGATCCATCTTTCGTCGTGAAAGCTGGAACTGAATTGATATTTTGAATATCCATATGGCATCGAATCCGGAATTCTTACAACTGTTAACGAAACTTTGGCCAGTGGATCATGTTTATTAAGCGTCAACTGCTCAGGATCCCTGGTGTTCTAGTACCCGTTTACACTACATCCCGAGCAGTTGACATTTCTATGTAATGACCTCGAAGACATGCTGGTAAGACTAAGGCTGGTTGGGCTTCAAGCAGTTGAAACTATTCCTGCTTTTCCGGTTTCTTTCCATCTTTATCTTCGTCAGCAGCGTCTTTTTCTTCTTTGGCTTCCACATAGCCAAACTTAACCGCAGCAGTCACTTTGAGCGAAGTTGCTTTGGCTTGCATAAGCTGAGCGCGAGGTGTGTAATACCAGGCGTTTAGTTCAACCTTATCTCCTACTCGAGCCAACGCCGGATTGTGCATCTTAACTCGTATCGAAGCCTTCTCATCCAGGGGCACGGTGGTTTGAAAACCTGGACCTGAAACTGTCATTTTTCCATCTTTGAGATTCATAAGGCGACCTGAAACAAGATATCGAGCGGACTGTTCGGCCGGCTCGGCTTTGTCGTCTCCAAAGAGTTGTTTATTCGCTCCGGCGATTCCGTCGAGCTGTACTCCCAGCTTCGTATCCTTGGTGGGTTGGAATACCTGCATATCTTTTATTGGCGACTGCACTTCACCTTTAGAATTAAACAGCCCTGCAAAACTGATGTAGGATCCGCGTTGTAGCCATCGGGGCTCAGCCTGTCCAAGTACTTCGACATACTGAACGTTATCCGGTAGAAAGATCGTCCACTTTTGACCAGAGTCCAACTCTACATAGTATCCCTGATTAAACAGGCCAATGATTTTACCGGTTGTTCGCAGCGTTTCCTTAGGAATCTGTTGCTGCTGGGCCATGACGGTTGAGCAACTGACGAACAACAGCACAAGGATTAATAATTTGCGTTTCATCTTACCCCCTTGTCAGGAAACTAATCGATTTGATTTTTTTTGCGGAATAGTTAGTGCTTCTCAGGATACTCCTTACCGCACTACAATAAATAGAGTCGCCCCGGCCATCCACCGGAAGTCACTCTTTTTTAATTATAGGCCCCCAGATCGGGAATTCATCAGGAATCTCCATGAACGGCGTTAAAAGACAAATCACTGTACCGGAATTCGTTGACTTCAAACAGCAGGGCCATCGGATCTCGATGCTTACCGCCTATGACTTTATGTCAGCCCGTATTCTGGACGAAGCTGGTATCGATGCGATTCTTGTCGGAGATACCGTGGGTATGGTTTTTCAAGGTCATGACACAACCCTTCCGGTCACTCTTGACGACATCATTTACCACGCTGAAATTGTCGGCCGAGCCGTACAGCAGGCATTGGTTGTTGTCGATCTTCCCTTCCCGACCCATTTGGTTGGTGACAAGTCAGCGATTTCCTCTGCAGGCCGTATCCTGAAAGAGACTCGCTGCCAGGCGGTCAAACTTGAAGGTGGAGCGGATCAGGCAGGAACGATTGCCGCATTAGTTTCTGCCGGAATTCCAGTGATGGGCCATATTGGCTTACGGCCCCAAAGTGTTCACACTATGGGTGGGTACAAAGTACAACGC
>DEAW01000140.1 GCA_002348315.1 Planctomycetaceae bacterium UBA2972
AACAGTTTCACTCAATACCAAATGGATCACTGTGCCAGACAGATGGACACTCGACTCGAGCAAATCGCGACGGGATAAGTACTAATCAAACCACTGGGGTTCCCGCAATTCCGCCCCTTTTTGTTTCGTGGCTGAATCTCCAATTTCCTTCCGCTTGGCATCAGCCAGAGCCTGAAGTTTGGCAACAATTTCCGGATGTGTTTTGGAAACGTCGTTAGACTCCCCGATATCCTCTCGCAAATTATATAACGCCAGAGGCGTCTGTGCAGTTTTATAGGCACTGGGAAGACCGTCCTTGCCAGCTTCACCAACAAGCGATCGATAGCCATGAGGAAAATGCAGTTTCCAATCTCCGCTACGTACGGCCTGCAGGTGGCGTCCCCAATAATAGTAATAGGCTTTATGCGGGGTCTTCGCATCAGATTCTCCCGACATCAGTGGCCAAATGTTCTTACCATCAATCTTGTTATCCGAAGGCTTAGCACCGGTCAGATGTGCTATGGTCGGGAAAATATCGATTGTCGCTGCCAATTCTTTACACACTGTTCCAGCCGGGATTCTGCCGGGCCATCGCATAATACAGGGCTCACGCATACCACCTTCCCAGGTTGTACCTTTCCCTTCCCGCAGTGGCCGGCAACTTCCAGCATGGTTTCCATAAGAAAGCCAGGGACCATTATCGGATGTGAAAATCACCAGGGTGTTCTCGTCGATACCACAACGCTTTAGCGTACTCAGGATTCTACCTACCGACCAATCGATTTCAGTGATCACATCACCATACGCCCCTTGCTCGCTTACTCCAGCATGTTTCTTTGACACAAACAGCGGCACATGTGGCATACTGTGAGCAACATACAAAAAGAAAGGATGCTTACGATTTTTGCGAATAAACTCGACCGCTCGTTCCGTATACCAGGTGGTCAGCTGAGTTTGGTCTGAATTGTATTCGATGATGTCATTTTTTTCGATCGTTGGTAAGTCTGGAAAACGATCACCTGCTGTCGGGTGATGAGGCCACATATCATTGGAATAGGGCAAGCCAAAGTAGTCATCGAATCCGTGCTGCATAGGTAGCGAAGCAACACGATGCCCCAGATGCCACTTCCCATACATGGCCGTGGCATACCCTTTCTGCTTGACCAATTCAGGGATCAGCATTTCATTTTCGTGAATTCCGTATCTCGTATGACTGCTGGGTGCACCTAGCATGCCAATCCGATTGGGGTAGCAACCGGTCAGCAACGCCGCCCGGGATGCTCCGCAAACCGCCTGAGCAACATAAAAGTCGGTGAACTTCATCCCTTCAGCAGCCATCCGGTCCAGATTCGGAGTTTCAAACCCTTGTGCACCGAAGCAGCCCACGTCTGAATAGCCTTGGTCGTCTGTAAAAATCACCACAACGTTTGGTAATTGCTGAGCCGTTGCAACCATCTGTCCGGCCAGCACAGCAAGAAATGCCCATAGTGCTTTGTAACGCTTCATAAATTCACTCTCCGCAACCGCCGATGATTACTCTCGATGGCTTCAGGGTTTGACCTAAAAGGTATTTGCTAAAAGAAACTTGAGTTTTGATTCCAATATTTTACCGCAGAGGCTTGTCACTGACAGAACCCCTGCGGTAAACGCATTTCAAATTGTCGTTTGGACAAAAACTACTGCGAGGCAACTCGCTTGTTAATATCGGTTTCCAAAACTCCGAAGACTGCCTCATGGCGTTGCACAGACATTTGCAGTGCAGCCAGCAATCGTTTGGCCGTATAATAATTCATCACAACACGTTGATCGATATCGATCGCACCGCTGGGCACTCCCATCGGTTGTGGATTCAGTGCAAAATCGATGATCAATTCTTCCGGAGAACCGGTCACTCGGCAGAAATTCGCATACGAGCAACTAGCACCTGAATCGTCCACCTGAACAGCAACTCGTTGTGGAGCAGTTTGTGGTGCGGCGGCAGGAGCTTCTTCAGTCGCAGCCTCTTCCGCAGTTTCTTCTTGTACTTCTTCTGCAACTGCTTCTTCTTCTACAGGTGCGTCGTCTTTATCCTTAGCCATCTTCTACTCCAAATGTGTTGAAATAAGTCTCTGTTGTGATGTTTAACTCGCATTTTATAGCACAATCGCCAAAATGGTGACAAGCGTATAAAATGCCAAACCGATGTTTTTTTTCCGTTGTCTAGTTATTACATTGCGAAATGGAACGTCCTGGCAACATAACGATAGATTCGCCAGCCCAGCGAACGCTTTTGGTTTGGATAGATTCTGGCACGCCCTCTGAGATCCGCCTGATACAGCATCCCACCGGTCGCATCAATATTTGCTCGAGCGTAATAGCTGGTACTTACCGGCACCACGCGTCCGGATCCGTCCATCACAGTCCCCAATTGCCCGCCTGACTGACTCGACAAATTCGCCGGGCTCTGCTTTAGGTTCGTGTAAGAGATCTGTCTGATTTCAGTGTGATAGGTTGTCCCCGGCATAAGTTCCAGACAAACTTCGACTTTATTGCCCGGCTTAATCAACTCAATATCGGCCTGATCCACTACCAATTCGGCATCCAACTTAACGCGGATGGGCTTCAGAGAATCTTCACCCTGATTTGACTTTGCTCGTTCCAGTTCGGCATCCTGTGGGCGAGCAATAATACAAATTGGATCATCCGGGGCAAGGGTTGCACCTTGATTCTCGGAGTCCAGCAAATAGCCTGACCAGGCTGGTAGTTGCCCACTGGATGATTGTTCCGGCGTATACGGAGCTGGCAGCACAATTCCTGAAATCGGAGCTCGAACCTGTAGCAGGCTATTCTTATGAGCCTGCTGTTTGAGTTGCTTCTCAAGCGATACGATCCGTTCCTGAACTTCGACCAGATCTTCAGCGGCCTGATCGTCCACCGTTCGTTGTTGTTTGAGTACCAGTTCCTGTGAACGTTGTTCGCCTAAAGCACCTTCTATCTGTTCATAACGACGACGTTCATCGTGGTTCTCCAATTGCATAATCAGGTCGCCAGCTTCCACCCAGGTCCCTGGTTTTACAAAACACTCGTCGTATCGTCCGGCAATTTGAGCGAACACCGTGGCGGACATCTTATTCTCTTGCGAGAAATTTGCTTCCTGGATCTGATATTCCCGTGGCACGACCCGCACAGCACAATCAATGTGATATTCAAACGGCAGAAAACAAACCACGCCAATAACCAATGCAATCACCCCGGCGGTAATTGCAACTCGATGCTTTTTCACTTTATGCATCCTTCCCGGAGTATAGAAAAACTTGCCCATTTGCCATAAAGGCTGGACCACCAATCCAAACACGCCCATAGCGCCCATGAGCTGCCCAAGAATCTTTAAGCCATACGGCTCTAAGACCTGGTTCAAGAACATGAAAATCGAGAATACAATCAGCCAGCGGTAGATAACCGCCGCCACTGTATACAATCCAAACAGAAATTGATTTCGTTGCGGAAGAAACGGATTTTCCGGCTGCTCAATCCCCAGACACATCCCCACCATGAATCGTTTTAGCACCTCGGTCGATTTTTGACGCAGGTTGGGAATTTCAATGAGGTCCATGAGAATGTAGTAACCATCAAAACGGAGCAGGGGGTTACCGTTGAACAGCAGCGTACTGACACTACAGATAAACATCAGACTCAGGCAAACCTGATTTAAGATTCCCGGCTGACTGAACCACCATATAAAAGTGGCTGTCGAAGCAATAAAAATCTCAACATAAATCCCTGCCGCCCCAATGAAAATGCGATGCCATTTGTTTGGCAACATCCAGGAGTCCGAGACATTACAGAAAAGTGCGGGTGTAAACACCAGCAACATAAATCCCATTTCATGGCATTCACCGCCATATCGTTTACAGGTTAACCCGTGTCCAAACTCGTGCAAGACTTTAACGACGGCCATCGACGTTCCGAGATAAATCCAGTTATGGGCTCCGAAAAACTGATGGAAAGTCGGCATCTTACTTTGAAAGACGTCGAACTGAACGGCTACCAGCGTCAAAGCCGCCAGCCCCCAGAGTGCTACAAAACAAATCGCCAGCGGTGAAAACATCCAACCTGTCCAGGGGTACATCCGGTTAAGAATCCGCTCCGGATCGATCCCTCGCCAGCGAATCGCAAATACATTGGTGAACTTACCCAGAAATTCTTTTCTTCGTTTCGTATCCCGGCGATGCTTTAACTGCCGTCCCTGTCCCGGAGCTTCTGAAATCACCAGGCCACTTCGATGGAGCTGACCGATGAAGTGCTGCAGATCGGAAAACGACACTTTTTGAGGAGCAAACTGACGTTCGAACTCTTCTTTCATCGTTTCCATCGAGGTTTGACCATCCATCATATTGAGAATGGCATACTCTTCATCATGAAAGCGGTAGTAGTTAAGGCCGATCGGTTCCTTCACCACCCAGTAAGAGGATCCCTGGTACTGTTGACGCTTTACCGACAGATCCGGACGCATCCGCAGACGGACCGCGCGGCTGGTACTGCTTACCAAACTGTCTGCTAACGTAACCATCTCGCCTTACCTATCGCATGGAGTCGTTCGACACACTCGCATCAAATCGCCTCCGAAGATCATTCACCGATGGACATATCCACTGCCACACCAGGTCGGAGAATCCACTGACCTTTGTATTTCTGGTTGGTCACTTCCGCCCAGATTTTATACTCGCCACCAGCCTGAACTTTATTGCTGACAAAGCTCACTGTCCCGGTAAATGTGAAGCTTTTATTAGGATTATCAGCGTCGGTTGGATCTACAAACGCATATTCGATGGTCACTGGTTGCCCGTGAATTAACTGGGGCAGGAATTGCTTTAGCTGAACAAATCCTTCAATCCTCAGTTTATCCATTCTGACCAATTGCGCGATCGGAGTACCAGCCTGTACGAATTCACCAACCTCCTTGAGTTTTCGTTCAACTTCGGCATTCAGAGGAGATTTCACTTTTAATCGATCGATCGTGAGGTCAACGTTATCGAGCTGCGTTTTCTTAACATCTACATTGAGCTTAGCAACGTCCAATTCCAACTGCGCGACATCCACTTGCAATTCAGAACGCCGAAACGTCAGTTCTTCTCTACGTATTTTGGTTGGCGGAACGGCCCCCGGAGATTCCATGTTGACCGCTTGCGATTCTTTAAGCTCGGCTTCGGCCACTTCGGCTGATGCTTCCGCAGCACGCACATTGATGTCATTACTTGCTTCTTTTTCTGCCACCTTAAGCTGCAAATCCAGCTCTTTCCTTTTCAGCAGTGCGTCTGACTCATCTATCTGAGCAAGAACCTGGTCTTTGGTAACCGAGTCTCCCTCTTTAAATCCCAGCGAAACCAGAACCCCGGGCAACTGGGCAGCAATCTCGACTTCTTCCACCAGGGCCACATTGCAATCCGGCAAAGTGAATCGCTTTATCGCTGTTGGTTGCTGAGCACTACCTATTTGCAATCCCAAAACTACGATCGCACCAATCAACAGCGTCTTCGCGTTTTTTATAACTCGGTTAGTCATTTTAATTCCCTATGACATGCGGACTCGTTTGAGCCACTTAAAATTAGAATAGCAAGTGATATTGCACCCACTGAATCGCTTCGTGGAACCAGGAATACCCCAAGGATGACCGACCACAATGAACATCTCCGGTTACGGTTGTCCCGGGACGCAGGTCGCCGTGCAGAATTGTCTTAAGCTCGGCCTGATCTATCTTGACCAATAGCGGCACGACCGTACCGTCTTCACCTTCAACCTGTGTCGATTGGCGAATCCGCTGAACCGTCCCTTCAAAGATATGCTCGGGGTTCATCGCCAATACATACTCGACCTGCAATTCATCCACATCCGGATCACTCAAGTACTCGGCCAAATGCCCAAAGCGACGTTCGGGCAGAGCCAGTTCAAGCTCCCACTCTTTACCTTCGCCAATCTGAACGACCGTCATCACGACCTGACCAATGGCAACCGGGCGATGCTGAAGTGTCTTTTCGACATCCCACTGCAGAACAACCTGCCCGTCAGCCGGAGATTTGATCGTCAACAAGGCTTCCTTTTGGTTGATAATTTCCAATTCCTGATTGAGCGTATCACGACGCAATTGCAACTGCTTTACCTGACCTGAAACCTGAATCTTGTCGGCAGGGCTCAAACCGGGTTGGAATTGAGCACGGCGTGCATTGGATAGCTGATCTTTCGTTTCTTCGAGCTGTCCTTCGACCCGCCGCTTTTCAATTAGAAGATCCGGATCTTCAATGGTCATTAGAACGTCTCCTGCTGAGACTTCCTGTTGATCATGAATCAGTAATTCGGTAACGATCCCATTGGCCGGAACAAAAATGTCATGACGATTGACCGGCTGCAAAACTCCTTCAGCTTCGACAGAGAAGTCCACCTGTACAAATAGAAACGTACACAGGATCGCCAAAACAACGGACGTGATCGCAATCGCCTTGGGTAATGCTCTGGCACGAATGACCCAGGCGGTTTTCCCAATCGTACGCCAAACCGGCATCATAAACAGATTATTAAATTCCTGACTGTTGGAAACCGCACGACAACAATGCTCATAAACTAAGTCCACGCGTGGATCGAGCACACTACGTGGGAGGTTAGTTTCGATCTGTTCGATGATCAAAACACCAATATACTCTTCTCGTTTTTTCGTTTCATTCGGGTCAACGTCGGAAGGATCTCGAGCTGCATCGGCTTTCGTTTCCGGACGTTTGAGCGGCAACACTGCCATCATACGCGTATAGGATTCGTCGACGTACTCATCCACCACCGATTCAATCTGAGGTGGTAAATCTTCGGTGTTCCCGTCATACCACAATGCTTCGCCGGATCTCATTACGCGTGTTGCTAATTTACTCAGCAATGTCACCGCATTACTCCGCCGTTCCACCGTATCCTGGCCGCTCACAGCTTCAATACGACACTTGGAACCTTTTCTTAACGCAACGGATACACGATCACAGCCGATCAACCGTCGCCCTTCGTTGGCAATGGTGTAGGCCGTTTCTTTTAAATCCAGATTGTGATGTACAAGACGACTGAATTGGTCTGCCTGAGCCCAAAGTGAATGCCTGTCACTGAATTGTCTCAACTTCTGACTTTTGACCCACTCAGCAGCCAATTCGCACATTTGCACCAGGAAACGAAGGTAGCCACGCTGAGTGGCCGGCTGCGCATTGGGACGCTGAAAGACTTCCACAACCGCCTCGACACCCTGGTCTCCGGCTAACGGAGCGAGCACCAGTAGATGGTCGGTCGGATTACCGATTGCTCCATCTTCACCAAATCCTGAATTCGGAGGAACTAACTGAGCTTCGTTTGAGTGTGCCACAACACGCAGCAGTTTGGTGTGCCTCTCAGCATCCTCAGAATCAGGATCTAACAGGGCTCCGGCAATATTTATCTGGTAGAGAACCGAGGACGCACCATCGTCCGACAAACTCCATACAGCCCCGCCATGGGCAGCCAACGCCGACACGATTTTCTGCATAAATGCTGCATAGAACTCGCCCGGATCCAATTCACTCTTGGATAGCTGCGCAATCTCGCTAACCAGGCCGCGAATTTGCTGCTTGGTATTCTCAATTGCTTCCTGATTACTAGATTCAGATGCCATGCATCCCCCCTATTTTCAATAACCAATCTGCCTATTGGCCGAGCCACCGAATGAGTAGCTAAACGAATTTACCTGAATTCCATTGTTCAAAACAACCTGAATATGACTCCCAAAATAGGTTAATCCAAGAAAAGCCGCTCAGACACTGACTGCCTATAAGGATTACTCAGCAGAATCCAGATACGGATCCTGACCGATTTCACGTTGCATCCGGCGACGTTCCTTTTCGTAGTGCATCATTACACTGCGATCGCGAAAGTGCTTTTTCTCCACTTTTCGCTGAGCTCGCCTCATCAAGCCAATATGTTGATTTGCCTCGCCGTCGAGTGTCCGTCCTAATTCAACATACTTTTCTGCTTTTTGGTCGCCATGAGCTTCTTCCAACATTTTGTCTTCCAGCGACATAAACTGCCGGTAACTTCCGGGATCACCCTGCCGGGCACAACGTCCGATGAGCTGTCGGTCGATGCGAGCCGAGTCGTGCAGTTCTGTCCCGACGACGTGCAAGCCTCCTTTTTCAGCAACCCCTGAACCTAATTTAATATCCGTCCCACGCCCTGCCATGTTGGTTGCTACGGTGACGCGCCCAGCTAATCCTGCGTATTCCACAATCTCGGCTTCACGTTCAACTTCATTCGCATTCAATACGTCGTGGGTAATGCCCGCCTGATGCAGTTTTGCTGAAAGGATATTACTCTTATCGATTGACCGCGTACCAATCAGTACGGGCCGTCCTTCCGAGTGTACCTGCTTCACTTCGTCAACGATTGCATCCCACTTAGCCATCTCCGATCCATAGACTTTGTCATTCCATCGCTTGCGTTGGCTGGGCCTGTTCGTAGGAACTTTGACAACGTTGAGCTTATAAACTTTGCGGAATTCACGAGCCGAAGTCCTGGCCGTTCCGGTCATCCCGGCCAGATGACGATAACGTAAGAAGAAGTCCTGAACCGTAATTCTTGCCGCCTGCCCGGTGGGAACACTCACTTCAACACCTTCTTTGGCCTCGACCGCCTGATGGATACCATCACGCCATTTCCGTCCTTCAGCGATTCGTCCGGTCGATTCATCGACAATCACCACTTCACCATCACGAATCACAAACTGCTGATCCAGAAAAAACTCACGACCCACTTTGATGGCACGTTCCACATACTCATACAGATCAACCAATCCGACCTCCATGACTAAATCAGGCTTCGATGCGGCACGCACCATCTGTCGACCACGAAAATTCAACTCAACTTTACGTTTCTCGTGATCATATTCATAATCTTCTTCATCCTGAAACTCCGTCGCAAATTCAGCCGCCCAACGATACGTCTGGATAATCTGTTCACGCGCTTCATCTTCCAGCGAGCCAATGATCAGCGGCGTTCTGGCATCGTCAATCAAGATACTGTCAGCCTCGTCAAGCAACGCAAAATATGCTTCTCGTTGCACCGGACGATCCCCCGACTCATCCCATCGCTGACTACTTCCCGCCCCCAGAAAACTATCAGCCTCGTGGCCCATCCGACGCAACAACAAGCGATCCCGCATGAAATCAAAACCGAATTCCTTGGCCGTTCCATACGTGATATCGCAATGATACGCTTCGCGACGGTCATCCCGGCTATCTTCTGTCAGAACCGTCCCAACGGTCAAACCCAGGGCTTTATAAACAGGCCGCATGAGATCAGCATCACGTCCCGCCAGATAGTCATTGACCGTGGCAACGTGTACTCCACGCCCCATTAACGCTCGCAAATAAACGGGCAGGGTAGCAGTGAGTGTCTTCCCTTCGCCAGTTTCCATCTCAGCGATGGCGCCCTTAAATAAGGAAATTCCCCCAAGAATCTGCACATCATAGTGTCGCATCCCCAAAACCTGCGTGGAAACGACTCGGCAAAGTGCATACGCTTCGGGAAGTATTTTCCGCAATGGCTCGCCGCTTCGAGCTCGAAACCGCAAGGCCAGACTTGCTTTCTTCAATTCACGCGGACTCAGCTCCAGATAGGACTGTTCATACTGAGAAATGAGTGGCAGTAGTGATTTCCAATGCTCGATACGCATCCCTGTCAGCCCTTGACGAGCTGCCATAACCCGTGTCATGGCATTGGTTCCGAGACGACGGTCTCGAACATTGCCTGCCTGTTCCGTCCGGTTCTCTGCCGATTCTTCTATCAGTTCGTCCCCTTCAGTCATGGCTGCTCAATCTCTCCATGCCCACGCTCCAAACCTAACGCACCCACGCTTGGTTCAACGACTTCCTGCTCACCATTATTCGGCTGCGAATTATCTCCAAACCACAGTTCCAACACCAGATCCTGCGGGGGACAATGGTACCGATAGTCTGCCTCGGACTCAAGTGAGTCTACTTGAGAATCAATCGTAGCCAACTCAACTGTGTCCTCTTGCTCGTTGCCCCTATCCGGAATGGAAGGCTGCCTCCAATCAATTCCCTCCAGCCTGGATTCACCTTCGGCACTAGCTCCTTCGTTGAGTAGATTGATGACCCGTAATGCATCAATGCTCGTCACCCAACCATCCCCGCTGGTATCGAGGTAGGGTGGTGGAACGTTGCCCCCCGTGGGCTGTGGTAATTCTCTGGCCCCGTTGCTGTTCAGGTCGTTAATAATCACCAATGCGTCGAGTGGTGTGACGACAGCATCATCGGTGACATCTTCCGCCACAGCGGGATTAAGCCAGGCAGGCAAATCCATACCAAAGACAAGATCCGTCACCGGCAGAAAGTTATTTATGGTGCGGTCCACAATGGCTGGAGTACCTAATTGCCGGCCACTTGCTGGCAATGCTTCAACCCGATAGTCACCGCCTGGCAATGCTTCGAAGCGAAAATCCCCTTGAGCGTCAGTCTCGACAGACGATTTTGGCCCCACCTGCAAGTTATCAAACAAAACTTCGGTGTTGTAATGGGCTCGCGCAATGACGTAGGAGATATCGCCGCTCATTTGAGTTACGGTTAATTCTGCGGTCTCACCGGCAGCAAGCAAATCAGAAGTTATGCGTTGAAGTAGATTCCCCTGCGTATTATATGCTTCAAGTCGTGCTACATCTCCGTGATCATCAGCAATCGCATCAATGGACACGGTCGTTTGCGGTGAATCGAAGGTGATCCGCAGGGTACGACTTTCAGTTCCCCATGTTTTCACAACCGAGTTCGTAGCTGCGTTGAAATTCGCAAATACACGATCTCCGGTTGAGGCCTGAGCGTATTCCCGGGAATAGACACTGGAATTTAGTATGTGCGTGCCAACCGCTGCGATCTGAATATCTGCAAATTCATTATTCAAGGCCACGTCATTGGCAAAAGGGTCACTGTCATATTGTGACCTGAGCTCTATTGGTTGCCCGGCGGTATCAACCAGCCTGAGTTCAACACCCTCTAATCCGGATTCTCCAACATCCCACTGATCGTTCCCATTGCTATCCGCCCAAACAATTCCAGCAAGTCCATTTACAGCGTTTAGCGTTTTAGCATCTACGGGAGCTATAAATAGTGGTGACGATGCGATCGTCTGCTGAGAAACGGCATCCTGCGACCGAGATCTAATCTCAATATGGCTTGCGCCATCCGGAACCGCCGCCGCAAACTGGATCTCGGCCTGCGGAGTGCCCGGAGTGGCGGCAACAATCCAATCACCATCATCAAAACGATATTCGACAACATCGATTTTGTTCAACGTGATATCGCTCTGAAATCCACTACTATTTCGATTCGCCATGGTGTTGACGGAAGCAGTCGCCTGAAATAAATAGGAGTCTCCAACTTGTTCACCCGATCCGACCAGCGTATGGGGAACGTCAAGTACATCAAAGACTCCATCCCCATCTGAATCGACCCAACCGAGCATCGCCATCGACGAATTACTTGTTTGGTGATTGGCATAGGCTTGCGCCATCAGGCTGCCTGATGCCATTAAGCTCTGTTGTTGGATAAAACCTTCGGTGGGATTGTCATGAGCATTGATATTCTGCGCATTGTAGTAGCCGCGTCGATCGGTATAAGAACCACCGCCAGGATATTCATCGCGTGCCCAGAACATGTGGCCCATTTCATGTGCAAAGGACGATGCGGGCCGATTCGCCGGGACAATCATGTATCGGCCGCCGGCAAAAGCAAAGGCCCGACGAAACGAGCCACCCTCGGAAAACATCCCGTCTGCATCATTCTCGTCGTTGACGACAAAGATCGTGAATCCCCAGTCCGTACCGTGATGCAGACGCTGACTGTGATTGAACTTCCTCACGTCGGCACTGATTCCATCCGACGTATTTACATTCGCATGATCCAGAAAGTGGTTTACCCACGTGGTATACACATTACTTTTTTCTGCAATCGGCTCCACCGTGGTGGGTACGGGATTGTCGGCATACTGATAATCCGTTACAAAATTCAGGCGATGGACACTCGACTGTGCCACCAATGTATCCTGCCACCACTGAAGGGCTTCGTCGATTTTTGCTTTTACGGCATTGATACTGTCGACCGTCCAATCCTCAGAACTCGCCGAGCCGGTGGATTCCATCAAAACAACCGTCGCTGTGGAACTACCTAGAAGGTATTCGCCGGTATCCTGCTGCATCGCACCGAAAGGAGAAGCACTCAGGACGAGCCTTGGGTCGAGTTGTTCCAGGACCAGTCGGCGTGAATTCGCACGTTGCCGAGCGTTGCGTGCATGCAATCCCCGTGAACGCTTAAATACGCTGAATGCTGAAGACATACAGTGATCGACCTTTGGCTGACTATCAAACAGGGAGTTTGGTTGATTAACCCTATACCTGAATCCTAGGAACAAACTAGGATACCGGCAAGCAAAAGGTCAATTCAATCGCAATCTACGAATCGCTTACTGGTCTTTTCAGATTATCCAAATCGAACATTCGCGAAGAAGTCATCCATGTCATCGCTTTCCGAATTCTGAACGTCGTCCGCTATTTCAGAAAGCACGTCCTCCAACAGATCTGCAGCATCAAGACTAAACTCGGAAATCTGCATTTCACGCTCACGTTCCAGCTCTGCCTGCTCATTCACAGCCTCGGTTGCCTTAATGTCGGCCTGATCATGCACGACCGTCAATGTACCCACGTTGGCTCGAGTCAATGCAGCTGTCACTTCCGGTGTAAATTCACCCTCAGCTTCGGCATTAGCATCCTGGCTGATCTTATTGATCACCATCAAAGCGTCCACCGGAGCGACACGGTTATCGCCATTAACGTCCAGGAACGGGGGTGGTGCGTTTCCTGTTGACGGAACCGGCAATGGTTCTGACAGGTTCGCAGCATTATCGTTCAGATGGTTAATGACAAGCAGAGCATCGATCGGTGAAACGTGACCGTCCTGATTGACGTCTTCAGCAATGGCGGCATTTTGCCAGGCACTGCGGTGAATGGTCACCTGATAATCTTCAACTTCTCCGGCGGTCACTTCGCCTGTTGGTGCGACAAACTCTTGCGAGCTTAAGCGGAATCGAGCAAAGGTCGTACCGATCGCAGCATCATCACTCACATCAAATGTTAATGTTCTACTGCCGTTATTGAAGAGTTCTCCGTCAACAATCCGTTCAGCCGAAGAGAAGGCTCCATCCGCATTCGAATCAATCCAGGCATTGAGGTAAGCCTGTTGTCCCTGAGCAACACCGTTGACCGTCACCGTCACTATACCGGTTCCGTTGATGATTAGCATCTGATCAAAGACAACACCATCGTCACTTAAATCGCCTGTTGCATCGGCATTTACGAGCGGTTGTGGTTCGACATCGATCGTATCGCCTAATCTCAAATCACTCACGACTTCATGCGAAGCATTGTCGTAGCCCGGAGCATCAGCGTGATCCATTCCCGAGGTCAGATTGATCGTGATGACCGTAGTCCCGTCTGCGTTATTTGGCTGGAGCTTGTTGCCGGCGATATCCTGAACACCGGTAAAGCTAATCACGGTCGCCCCGGTCACACTGGCCGCTCCGCCAATATGCACCTCTTCATCGATTGCCTGGGCTGTGACACCATCAAGAGTATCAGTTCCCGCAATGACGCCGGCCACCATCACCGCCATATCCTGTTCGGTAAACGACATGTGCGGAATAAATGGTAACGGCACAGCCGAAGCTGCTCCGGCAACGCCGTATTGCGTTAGTGGCGTGCCGACCAAATCCAGACTATGCGAGGTGGTAGAACCATGCATTGCAATATCACCATCTCCGAGATGAACCGTTTGCAGTTCAAGGTCTGCTGCTTCAATTCTTAAAGCGATTTCGATGGCCAGACTTTCAATCGTTGTATCGGCATCGAAGGAAACCATGTGGTTTCCGGCGGTTACCATTCCATCTTCATCAAACTCGAAGCGTTCTACCGCTCCGGGGCCTGAAGCAATCGTAAACGTCTGTCCATCAACAAGGTTGGAGACATCACCAACGGTCAATCCAAATCCAACGGTTGTGCCTGGCTCGCCCATGATTGTCAGTGATGACTGATTATTCGTCACATGCGTCCCAAGCGTACCACCGACGTGGACAACTCCACCTTCGTAAGCCATCGGACTTAGTTCATCAAATGCTCCGTCGATGGCATTGGCAACGCTTTCGGCAATCTCGTCATGCGTTTGACTTGTGTCAAATTCAATCACGATTTCTTCCAGAGCATCTTCTTCACCTGCGTTGGTACTATCTGCTTCGTCATCAGCACTCATATCATCGAAGCGGAAACACTTCTGCGCCGCATCGACTTGAATGACAAAACATTCGCCATCATTAACACTCGATGGGAATCCGAGTTGGACTAATGAGGAATTGGAGGCATCCAGTGAATGCTCGTTATTACTTCCCAACATGAGTTGATAGTCACCCAAATCCTGTGGATCTAATCCTAAATCTGCGTCGGTCAACGCAACACGCAATTTATCAATCACCTGCTGTGACGTAGTGGAAAGCGTATATTCGATCGCAACGTTGTTATCATCTACGACTCCATCCCGGTCGAATTCAAAGGTCACGGATTCACTGTCGTTCGCCACAGTGATAGTTTCCGCATCGGCAATTCCTTCACCACCATTAACCGGCACAAACAATGTGTAACTTTGGCGAACATACATCACATAACCGGATTCATATTCGAACGTGACCAGATTACCTTCTTTGTCGGTAATATCAACGGAGTCACCATCGACCTGCTGACTTCCATCAACCATTTCTAAAATATGGCCGGAAACATTCGTCAATGAGATGACATAGGTGCTATCCGATTCAAAGATCCCACTGACAGGACGAAGCTTAATAATATCATTCGTCGCGTCATAGTATGACAGGTAATCAATTCCCAGCTCCTGCAGGTCTCCATTTTTGGTCAATGTAACCGAACGACTATCGATTGAGGCGTCATCAATCCCGGCACCACTCACCGTATCAAGCATATTTACACCATCAACCAACTTAATACTGATCTCGGGCAAACCACTGCTCTTTACCTCGAATGTCGATTGCGTTGGGATATCAGAAGAACTACCACCATAAGTTACCGGGTCGACAATCATAGCACGGGGACCAACAAAGTCGGCCCGGTCGATCGCTCCTCGATCCAGAAATGCATTGATTCCCAATCCATTTGGCGTAGCCGCCGTCGGGTCATCGACCCGAACTTGACCTAGTTGATCCGTTTCCGGAGCAAGCACAGGCGAAGTACCAATTCCCATCGGCTGTTTGACGGTGGTCATCACGCTACGATCGCGAAGCGAATTAATTGAACTGTCAATCACCGCCGAGCCTGCAGCAGGATAGTAGTTACCACTTTCCGGTCGAACAAACAAATTGTCTGTCGCCTCGACATCCACTGGAAAACTACCAAGACCGGTTCCATTGGTATTCGAACCGTTGTTATGGTAAACCGTACCACCAATTACAACGCTCGTACTTGTTGCATCCACGTCGATACCGGTTGCGAAACCGGAAATTACATTATTTAAGAGAATCGGCGAAGTATTATCAGAAACGACAACACCTGTGCCATTGCCTTCACCCACAATGGTGTTGTTTACCACGCGGGCCATTGATACCGGAGCTATCTGTTGACCAGCTGCATTGGCCTCACCCGCCAATCGAATACCATTACCATTGGAGGCAACAACATTGTTTGTCAGAGTCGCGCCAGGAACCAGATTGAATGTATTAAGCTCCCGCAGATTACGAACAGGACCAGCAACGGGATTTCCATTAGCATCGCGAGCCGAAGCGTCGACACTAATTCCAAATTCGAGTTGGTTCTGAATATGGTTTCCGTGAATGACGATCTGCCCCTGCTCACGGCGTGTGTTTCGGTCTCCGAACTTGTCATGGACTGTCCCCAAAACGCCGCCAGTTGATACTGGCAGGGCCGTTGTGGCGATACTATTCGCCTGAATAAAGACGGCCGAGTCGAATTGCGAATCGGTAACGTCTGAAATCGCGATTCTGATATGATGCACCCCGGCATCCAACCCCATCTTCGTTGCCGTAATAATTTCCGTGAAGCCGTCATAGGCTATATCACTGAGATATTCTCCATCGTCCAATGGAGAGTTGTTCTTGAACAACTCAGGGTTTCGGGCATTTGCTCCATAAGGGTTACCCCCATTAACCGTGTTCACCGAAACCGGCTCTCCATTGACCAACGCAATATTTTCATCATCTACAAAAATGGCAAGAACATCATTAAATTCTGAATTGGAAAACTCGTTATATTCCTCGGAGGCAAAGACGAAATTCAGGAACAAGTCGCCTGCTTCCTCCAATTCAACAGTGAACTCAAGGGCTGTGGTATCCTGAGTTTCCATGTCAAACTCTTCGTCGAGCTGCTGATCACTCTCACCGGACGCTGCCCCTGTGGAACCATTATCCACATTGGGATCATCCGCGATGGAAACATCACCGGTACTTAGGATAATCCCTGAGTCCATCCCCAAAACTGTCCGGCCACCTGAGAACGTTGCTGCAGAAAACTCACTTGACGTTAATACAGCATCACCGACAGCAACCAATCCCTCTCCGATAAGGACATCACGAAGATCATTGGCATCGACTGTTGGTGAGTCAATGACAAGGTCAGCTTGCATGACTTCAGCTTTAGCGGTGCCAAACAAGTGAACACGAACATCCTCAGGTTCAATCAGTGCAAACTCGTCATCGGTTGCCGCGCCACTGGAGTACGCCGCTGTCAGATCAAGCACATTCTGAACTGCATCACTGTTGATAAGATTCCGAATCCGCTTGGCCAAGGTCACGTTAGAATCTGAAGTGTCAAAGTCAATGGCGATATGACCGGCTGCCACTCCGTTCAATGATGCTACGTCATTGTATTCAAACGTCAGCTTGTTAATACCATCGCTAAGTTCGAAGGTTTCACCATCCAGGATACTGAAGCCATCCGACGCAATAATTGAAAGACTTTGGCTGAGTCGATCATTGGTATCTATTGAATCAACAAGGATGACATTCCCCTCGTCGTCAATATCCACATACTGCGTACCGCGGCGAATTTCCAGTTGGTATTCACCCGTGCTGATATCGGTAGGTTCCGCATTAGCATTCACACCGAAGCTTGCATCGGCAACAGCATTAGTTGCTAATTCCCCACGTTCGGCAAATCCGACAACGATATCGTCAACGTAAACACCCTCCGTCGCATTATTCTGTCCACGAAGGTTCTGGAAAAACGCACCGTAAGCATCTCCGGGCAAAGCATCCGTCAATCCAAATGGCCCACTGTCTTCTACGTCATGTGCGATAACACGTACAATTTCATTATGAGTCTTAAAGATGTCGGCATTTCCGCCTGCGAAAATGGATTCCAAAACTTCCGCTGTTGCGTTGGCAACTTCAGATGCATTCATGCCTGCATGAATCACAATCGGCGTCGCTCCGGTCGTGACGCCCGCCTCTCCGGTTAATCGCATTCCAGTGGCCGTCTCGGTTACGTTGACAGCTCCCGGTAAATTAATCCTATTATTCACAACCTGAACAATGCCACTTTCAGTATTCACTCTGATGGCAATATCGTAGGAACCTGTACTCCCAGCCACTCCACTTTCAGCAACGGTTGGGTCATAGAATTCATTCCCGGCTCCACTTACGCCGATGTAATAATCTCCATCGGCCGGAGCAGTGAACTGCAGGTAAGAATCTGTTCCGGGATCTTCCCCAGGTGCTGCCGCATTATCATTGGCTGACAGGGTGACACCATCTGCATCAAAAATACGAATATATGTATTCACTGCTGTGGTATAAGCATCTGTATCCGTATCCACGTTAATCGTCGAGCCGGCCTGCAGGTTAATTCGATAAAGATCAACATCAGCGTCCGGATCCAAAATCAGATTTGGATTGTCATTAATCTTACCCTGACTGCCTTCAAAGAGACCTGGAAGTCCATTCAAGTTAACTGGAATCGCCGTATCCAGTGTGTCGTTTGATTCAAGAGCCGAAGAAACATTGACCTGAATCGAAGGCAGGGAAACCCCGCCCAAAATGGCCTGCGCAACCAAATCAGCAACTTGCTCAGCCGTTAGAGCATCGGCTACAGACACGACATTCGTGCCGCCATTCACACCATCCTTATCGATCTCAAAGGAACCGTTAACACCGGCTCCATAATCCACGGTAAAGGTGGCACCATCAATCATACCGGCTCCGGTTGGGGCTTCTAACGTATAGCCCAGATCAATTTCCATCGTTTCACCATCCACGATGATCTGTGCTCCATCCACCAACTCAGCGGCTGGCAATACACGCAGTTCAGAACCCGCAGTATCTGCATCACCGACATTCATCGAACCGGCAGTACTGTAATCAAAACGCAGTTTGAGATGATCTCTACCTGCATACTCACCAAGATCAACCCGGACCTGTCGCCAGCCACCGGTATTATCAAACGATACCTGCACGTCCGGATTCAGATCTACTTCATCTTCTTCATGGGTTGGGTCGTCGGTTTCGTTGTTCGTACTCAACAACTTCCACTGCCCGGCCTGATCACCAATGAAGACTCGGAAAGTGTCTCGTGCTGTGGCCAGGATATTGCCGTCGTCGTCTGCGGCTGCCGCGGCATCTTCTGTCGCTAGGAAGTAATTAAAGTAAAGTGTTGGTCTATCTTCCGGAGTATATCCCACCAGGCTAAACTCGCGTGATTCCACCGAACCATGAGCACCGCCGGGGAAATCGACCGTCCCGGTACTTCCGGTTCCAAAATGAAGGCTGTTCCCACCCAGGGAGGCATCCCGTGTGCCATCAAATGTAGCCGCCAAACCGTGACCGGGATCCGTTCCACGATCAGCTGTAACACTCCACAGGTTTTCTTCCAGCGTACCGAAGTGCACACCTTCGATATTAGTAGCACCTGACATGACATTGGACGCTCCGTCGCGGAATACATTCTGTGGAATTCCGGCTGTATCGAAGGCATGCAGCCTTCCGGTGACGTCAATTCCGAACAGCATGGCCTGATACCGCCCGTCTTCTGTAGCGACAGGTCCCGATGTTAAGCCCGCAAACGGAATTCCCTGCAATGCGGAGGCGGATGTGCCGATAAATTCCAACCGAGCAGTATTGGACATTGGATCGAGTACACGGAAGAAACCGCCGGCATCACTAACCGCATACATCTCGGTTCCGATAAATGTCAAGCCCGTGATATCTCCACCAGGGCCGGCGCCACCAACCCGCAAGGGGAAGTCTGCACTAACAAACAAACCGGGGGCTGTTGGATCTAACTCTACAATCCCGCCCGTTGCAGTCACGGTAAAACCGCCGGTCGAAACCGCATTCATGACTTTTTGAGCTATGTCATCAGCCGTATCATCTGCCCGGAACCAGACAGCCGCTGCAGTAGGGTCGTTCAGATCACCGTCCGAACCCTGATCCGCAAAGACACCGCGAGTAACAAGTTCTGAGAAGTCTGCGGTGGTCGCACCTGCGAAATTAACACGTTGCCCCTTCACACCAAGATCAATGGTGGCTATCGAAGCAAACCCGGCCTGTAACTGATCCGTAAATTCACTGGTGGTACTATTTTCTTCCACATTAATGATATTTCCGCCACCAATACTTCCAATCGCGCCATCAATGGACACAGCTGTACCGGCCACCGTTGCACCATCGATCGAGTGTGTATTAACCAGAGTAATGCGGTTACTTCCGGTCGTCAGAATAGATGCCACGATCGACAAGGCGGAATCATTAATCGCCTGGACCAATGCCAGCGTCATGTCTTCCTGATTCGTTGCATTTGTAATGGAAACGGGCAGGTTCGAACCACTAACCGTTCCATCCTTGGTGAATTCGAAGGTGGCAGTATCACCTGCATCATCCACTAAAGTTACACTATTACCATTACCAACCAGGGCTCCATTGGCTGCATCGACGACCAGCACCTCACCAGTGTTAAATTCGTAATTAACACCATCGATGACCATCGTATCGCCGTCACGCACATAGAGTCCGGTAGCAGGATCCACGGTAAAGTAAACCTCCGGCCCGGAATTCATTTCGAATACCATATTCGGTGAAAGAGGGTTACCATCATCGATTACAAACTGAGCGCCATCTGCGATATTCGTAATGGTCTGGCCCGTCACAACATCAATCAAAGTCGCATCGGCGGTTAACAACCACTTATCAGCAAGTCCTAAGTCATCCACGAAGGTATCCAGAATTCCACGTTCGACCTTGTCCGTGTTAGCACCGGCAAGCTGATCATTTCCGGCACGATCATCCTGAGGTGCACTGGTCACTTCGCCGGTCGCCGGATCAAAGCGATAAAGAACATTCCGTCGACTCGCTGCATCCGGTGTACCACCAGGGAAAACAGCATCATCCGGACGGTGACCAACAACAAAACCCTGCAAGGCTCCCTGCAAAGTCCCGTAGGTCATCGCATCATAATGCATACCATGATCGGCCGCCTGGTTTCCACCACCGGCATCGGATTGCCTTGTTTCAACATCATCATCACCGACGTTGACGACACTACCGTCGCCGGTATCGATCTGGATATAGTTCCCAGCCGCAGCGTCATCGATGGCACCACCTTCTCCCTGCGTGGTAAAGGCAAACATGTTTCCGTCGGGTCGAATTGCCATATCCCCGGTTTCAAAAGGAACCGGTACATCATGAACCGTTGTTTCACGGGTTCCCGTGAAGGCATCCACCGTAAACACGCCCGTTTGATTAAAGCCGAGATCCGTCGTGACAAATAAAGCCACATCACCAAGATGGTAAGGTACCAGCGCACTATCATCGATTAGGACAGGGAACTGCGGTGGTTCCGAAGTTGAGGATACATTGAACGCACCATCCAGATGGTCTTCGGCTATCCGGCTCACCGATAGATTAGGCTCGAGTCGCAATAATGGATTGGCCGCCGCCGGGTCATTGAACTGCTGAAGTTCGGTCGGAATTTGCGTTGTCGGAGCCACAGCGACGGAATAAGTTCCAACCGGCAATTCAATCGAGCCCACAAATGGATCCAATGGCCCAACCGTTCCACGTGACAGATCATCCAGATCTGCTCCGTTTAACGGTGCAGGGCGGTCATCTGCAATATTGGAATCCTGTCCCACATAAATCAGGTTGCCGGCAGCATCGAAGACGTTCAGGCTAGTGTCAACGCGTGCGATACCATCCGCGTAATCAAGATCCAGCATCACGGCGGCACCGGTTCCTTGCTGTTGTACCGAGTTGTAGGAAACCTCAAAATTGTAGAAGTCAACGTCGGCTGCACCATCGACTCGACCTGCGGTACTTAAGGTCGCTCGATCCGTAGCCAGTAGGTTTCCTAAGTTCTGAGACGCACCGACAGTATCATTGGCAATGTTAGCTTCGGCTGCTTCGCCTGATAATGGCGAGTGCAACGGTGCACCCTCAATCGTCACACCGGTTGTTCCGTAACGAATATCTGAGTACCAGATCGATGAACCTGCAATTTCATCGGTTTCACGCAAGCGGATCTGCAGTTCGTAGTTTCCACGTCCGGCATCACCTGAAACCTGAACGTGATATTTATCAGCTACCCCCGGATTACCTGGCAACACAACACGGAAACCAGCATCCTTGGGATTGGTCGTCCAATGATCTTTAATCTCGTGCATCGATTTATCAAGTGGATTCACATGATTCGCCTGCAAACCATTATTCACTAACAACGAAGGATCGGCAGATTCAGCCGCTGAGTTATTGGAACTGGCGACGACATTTCCATTGGCATCCAGAATGGAAATGACCGTGTCTAAACCGGCCGAAGTATTGTCTATGTCAAACCAGACTTCGGTACCGGCAATCCCGGCAAACGTATAGACATCTGCATCGTTAGGATTTTCGATCAACCCATGAATTTCAAAACCGAGTCGTTCATTATCATCAGCAGCATATTCTCGTCCTGCTAAGGCTCCCAGGAATTGAGAGTGAGCGACAACGTCGTTACGACTTGAGGCATCGCTGCGACCGATAATTTCGCTTTCCGTAACAGCCTGCACATTAC
>DEAW01000245.1:0-2515 GCA_002348315.1 Planctomycetaceae bacterium UBA2972
CAGAGATTTATCAAACTAACCGGTAAAAATGACAGAACAATCCGACGTAACCGCTGACGTAAATCTCCACCCTGGCTCAACCGGGGAACACACATTACAGCAGAAGTACGGTACCAACCAACGCGCTGAACGGTTCTATTCCTGTCAGGTAATTGATCAGCTCAACGATGAAATGCACCGGTTTCTCTCACGGATGGAAATAATGTTTGTGTCGACGTCAGATGCTCGCGGTGAATGTGACTGCAGCATTCGCTGTGGCTTACCCGGGTTTGTAGTCGCGTTGGATGACAAGACTGTTGTTTATCCTGAACTGCGTGGCAATGGAGTGATGGCAAGTCTTGGAAACATTTCGGAAAACCCACACATCGGATTGTTACTCGTTGATTTTTATGAAACCACCGTTGGCCTGCATCTCAATGGAACAGCAGAGATTTTGGAAAATGATGCCTTGTTGCAAGATGCCCGTGTGACAGGCGAGATCAAGCTCAAGTGTCAACGACAGGGAGGGCGGAAGCCGGAACGATGGGTGCGTGTCTCGTTGAAAGAAGCTTATATTCATTGCTCCAAACACATTCCGCTCATGAAGCGAATGCCAAAAGAAATTACTTGGGGTACGGATGATGAACGCCTTAAGGGAGGAGACTTCTTTGGCGTCATGCAACAAAAATCTGAAACCTAATAAATCTATCGAAACTCAGTTTCCCTGGTGGAGTTGAGAGCATGCAAACGCTATTTCGACAATTGATGCCGATTTGTATCGTCATGGCGATTCCAATCCTTCCCTTTCTGCTGCTTGGGGATGTCGTAGAGCAATGGGTGGAAGGGTTTGAACATTCAACCTGGTTAGCCGGTATTGTCATTCTGCTTTTGTCGGGTGATATTTTTCTTCCCATTCCCAGCAGTGTAGTTTCCACATTTACGGGTGGGCAAATGCATTGGTTGACCGGAACGGTGGTGTCCTGGGTAGGCATGAATATTGGTGCTATCCTGGGTTTTTGGTTTGCAAAAAAGTATGGCCCCGGATTTGCCTTGAAGTTTTCCAAACAGGAAGATCTGGATCGTGCCGAAGGAATGACACATCGTTTTGGCCCCGGTTTTCTCGTGCTCGCACGTGGAGTACCGGTACTCGCAGAAGCAAGTGTTCTCTTGATGGGTGTTCATGGCTTAGCCTGGTCTCGGTTTTTGCTTCCCATTGTGTTTAGTAATCTGGGTATTTCGTTGGGATATTGTGCTTTTGGACATATTGCCAGAGAGCACGATTGGTTTCCGTTAGCGATGGGAGCGAGTATTGGGGTGCCAGTTGTATTAACATTAGTAGTACAGCGATTTGTGAAACTGAAAACAGAGTCTGAATCGACCGATTAGGAATGCTTACAAGAAAGCGACTTGAATGACTAATGAAGGCTCACCTGCCGATGTGCTGATCTCCCTTTTGGAATCAAGTGCTCCCGGACAATCCGACTTACTGGACGTGCAGACCAAAGGAGCCGGACCTTCAGGTGCATTGCCGCTGACCGATGAAATTCTGCGCACCTGGTCCAGCGGCGATCTGTTCGGCTTAACCCAAAATGCAGGAATGGGTTGGCTTCCGGAAGACCTGCTCGGGCCACAGTACTTAGTACTCAGCACTCAGGGAGGAATGCGTGCTGAAGACGGTTCTCCGATTGCACTCGGCTATCACACCGGTCACTGGGAGGTTGGGTTGCTTGTGCAGGCAGCTTCACGCACGATCAAAGGATTCGGCGGAATTCCATTTGCTGCGTACTGTAGTGATCCCTGTGATGGTCGAAGTCAGGGGACGACAGGGATGTTTGACAGCCTACCCTACCGTAATGATGCAGCGATGGTGATGCGACGCCTGATTCGCTCGCTCCCGACGCGGCAGGGTCTGCTGGGAGTGGCTACTTGTGATAAAGGCTTACCTGCCATGATGCAGGCTTTAGCCGGACAAAATGAATTACCGGGAATCATCGTGCCCGGAGGAGTGACACTGCCTCCGGAAGAAGGTGAGGATGCCGGTAAAGTCCAAACCATTAGTGCTCGGTATGTGCACGGAGAAATCACTCTTGATGATGCCTCGGTTGCAGGTTGCCGCGCGTGTGGAACGCCGGGGGGAGGATGTCAGTTTCTGGGGACTGCCGCGACCAGTCAGGTTGTGGCGGAAGCCTTGGGCATGACATTGCCTCATGCTGCTCTGGCTCCCAGCGGTCAATCGATTTGGATCGACAACGCCGTCCGCAGTGCTCATGCTCTGAAACAGCTGGTGGATAGGAAACTGGCACTGAAAGATATTNNCTCGCTCCCGACGCGGCAGGGTCTATTGGGAGTGGCGACCTGTGATAAAGGTTTGCCTGCCATGATGCAGGCCTTAGCAGGGCAAAATGAATTACCAGGTATTATTGTTCCGGGCGGAGTGACCTTACCTCCGGAAGAAGGGGAGGATGCCGGTAAAGTACAAACCATTAGCGCTCGGTATGTGCACGGAGAGATTACTCTTGATGATGCTTCGGTAGCC
>DEAW01000245.1:2796-4852 GCA_002348315.1 Planctomycetaceae bacterium UBA2972
AACCTGCTTTTACACATTCCGGCAATTGCTCATGCAGCCGGGTTAAGACGTCCTTCGGTAGATGACTGGAGTGAAGTGAATCGGCAAGTCCCTCGTTTTGTGGATGTGTTGCCGAATGGTCCCGAGAATCACCCGACAGTCCAATTTTTCCTGGCCGGAGGTGTGCCTGAAGTCATGCTGCACCTGCGGGAAATGGGATTGTTGGACACATCCGTCCTGACCGTCTCGGGACAAACACTGGGAGCGGTACTCGATTGGTGGGAACAATCCGAACGACGACAGAAGTTAAGAACACGCTTGCAACAGCAGGATGGAATCGATCCGGACAATGTGATTATTCCACCATCGGAAGCGATCAAGCGAGGGATGACCAGTACCGTCTGTTTCCCTCAGGGAAATATTTGCCCTGAAGGTTCTGTGATTAAAGCAACTTCGATCGATCCGTCTGTGGTGGATGATGACGGAGTTTATCGCAAGGTTGGACCGGCTCGTGTGTTCACCTCGGAACGTGATGCCATTATGTCGATTAAGGGACAGCTGGAACCACCGCTCAACCCCGGAGATATTCTTGTGCTCCTGGGACGAGGACCACTGGGGACGGGCATGGAAGAAACCTACCAACTGACTTCGGCATTGAAGTTCCTGAAATGGGGCAAAGAAGTCGCGATTGTCACCGATGCAAGATTTTCAGGAGTCAGTACCGGTGCTTGCATTGGTCATGTTGGTCCTGAGGCATTAGCCGATGGCCCCATTGGCAGAGTTCGCGATGGCGATCGTATTGAGATAATTGTCGATCGTAACGACCTGACTGGATCGGTAAACCTCATTGGTACGGCAGATAAAGATCTCTCACCGAAAGAAGCTCAGACGCTGCTGGACGATCGTGAAATGTTCCCCGGCCTCCAAGAAGACGAGGCATTACATAGTGATACTCGGCTGTGGGCTGCGTTACAAAAAGTGGGAGGCGGCACGTGGGGTGGCTGTGTCTATGATGTGGATAAAATCGTGGAAACTCTGGAAGCTGGAGCCAAGGCCATCAATGACAACAATTAAATGCATCCCATCGAATCCCGGTCAGAGTGAATATAACGTGAAACGCTACAAACCAGGTTGGCTACTACTATTACTAGTACTGTTGCTTAACCAACAGACACTGGCCAGTGATCAGTATCTGGATCCGGCAGGAGCCAAAGGCAAGTTGGTAATTGTTGGTGGCGGGAAAATTCCAACAGCTGCCCGGGGCCAATTTGTAAGTTGGGCGGGAGGTAGTAATGCACGCATTGTCGTGGTGACCACAGCCTCGGCCACTGCGGGGACCGAGGACGAAGAACAGTTTGAGAAGCCGTGGAACGAACTGGATGTTGCAGAGGTATCCTTATTGCATGCTGTCGATCAAGACGAAGCCGAATGGAAAGAGAGTTTGGCCCAAGTACGGTCCGCAACCGGAGTTTGGTTCGTGGGCGGAGTTCAGCAGCGTCTCATCGATGCCTATGTTGGTACTGAATTTGAAGCCGAACTTGACGACTTGCTTAAACGTGGCGGAGTCATCGGAGGCTCCAGTGCAGGAGCTGCTGTTCAGTCCCGAGTTGCAATCGTGGGCGGATCACGGCGCGGAATCGTTGATACCGGATTCGATCTTTTGCCCGGCACAATCATCGACCAACATTTTTCCGAACGCGATCGCTTAACCAGATTGCAGCAAGTCGTCCGTAAACAGAAAACACGTGTGGGGCTGGGAATCGATGAAGCAACCGCTTTGCTGGTCGACCAGCGATTTATGAAAGTGGTGGGCGCGGGTAATGTGACTGCTGTGTTTGCTCGGAATCATAAATTACAACCGGAAACTGTGGTCTATAAACCCGATGAACTCATCGATCTCACCAGTCTGCGTCGTATCGTCAGGGATGGTGAGTATTCATCATTTGCTCCTGCAAAAACACCGGAACCTGTTGTTGCTCAGGGGACGCTGATGATTGTTGGCGGAGGTCGCATGCCGATTGAGTTGGTGAAGGAGTTTATTGAGACCGCCGGTGGTGAGGATGCTCATATCGTCATT
>DEAW01000171.1 GCA_002348315.1 Planctomycetaceae bacterium UBA2972
CGAATCACAGGCAAACGGCATTTCCATCCGCTACCGTATCGATGGGATGCTGCATCCCCAACCGGTGCCGCCGGAGATCAATCAGTTCCAGGCCGCTATTATCAGCCGCTTGAAGATTATGGCTCGTTTGAACATTGCTGAAAAACGCCTACCACAAGATGGTAGAATCAAGCTCAAAGTTCGCGGACGCGAAGTGGATATCCGTGTCAGTGTGATTCCAATGATCCACGGTGAAGGTATCGTCATGCGTATCCTGGATAAGGGTGCGATGGTATTCGACCTACAAAGTCTGGGGATGGAAACTGATACCTACGCCACTTTCAGTGAACTGATTCGGATTCCACACGGAATCGTCCTGGTCTGTGGGCCCACCGGTTCCGGAAAAACAACGACCCTTTACAGTTCTCTCATGGAGATCAAAGGGCCAGACAACAAAATCATCACGACAGAGGATCCTGTTGAATACCAATTAGACGGAATCAACCAAATTCAAGTGCACTCCCGTATCGGCCTTACGTTTTCGGCATCACTTAGAAGTATTCTTCGTCATGACCCGGACATTGTACTGGTAGGGGAAATTCGAGACCTCGAAACGGCTGAAAATGCGATTCAGGCTTCGCTAACCGGACATATGGTTTTTTCAACCCTTCATACAAACGACTCGGCCGGTGCTTATACCCGAATGACAGACATGGGCGTGGAACCGTTTCTTGTCGCCAGTACTGTCGAAGCCGTCATGTCGCAACGTCTTGTTCGTCGACTTTGCAACAATTGTAAACGACCGGTCAATTTGGATGACATCGACCTCCCTCATGACTTCCCACGCGACCTTGTCGATGGCGATGTTTTCGAGTCGGTCGGATGCCGCGAATGTCGCAACGTTGGATATTCCGGCCGTCTTGGAATTTACGAATTGATGCTTACCACCGACGAGGTTCGTGATCTGGCAACTCAAAATGCTAGTAGCTGGGAATTAAAAAAGATTGCCGTACGAAATGGCATGAACACGCTACGAGACGACGGTTGGCGAAAAGTCCTGGCAGGCAAAACCAGCCTGGACGAAGTACTCAGAATCACAAAGGGTGACCAGATCGTCCCTGCTTCCTAAGCGTCGAATTCCATGCCAGATTTTCAATACACAGCTCGAGACTCCGCCGGCAAGAAAGTTGCAGGCCAAATCGCTGCCGCAACAGAACGCGAAGCAGTACGAATGCTGGCTGGCCAGGCTCTATTTCCGCTTGATATTAAAACCGACTCCAAAGCTACAGCTCGCAAAAGCAACAAGCGAGTCAAGGGCCAAACCATGGCACAGGTTTATGGCCAGCTTTCATCACTATTGCGAAGTGGAGTACCACTTTTACGGAGCATCAAAGTGCTCCAGAAACAGGCCTCTAATGACACCCTGGCCTTCGTTCTGGGCGAAGTTCACAGTCAGGTTGAAGAAGGCACCAACATTGCGGATGCCATGGCCCAATATCCCAAGGTATTTAGCGAGGTATGCATTAACATGTCTCGAGCGGGTGCCGAAGGTGGTTTTCTGGAAGACGCACTCGATCGCGTTGCTAAATTCACTGAACAACAGGAAGACCTTAAAGGGGAAACCATTGGGCAACTTGCCTACCCTGTTTTCCTCGGAACGGTCGGATCGCTCCTCGTGGCCGGCTTAGTCATCTTCTTCGTTCCCAAATTCGGGGACATGTTCGACAACCTACGTGAACGCGGCGAATTACCAATCGTTACCGATTGGCTCCTCGCATTTAGCGAGAGCCTCCGCACAATCTGGGCCTTCGTAGGTGTTCTGGTGATTCTTTTTGGCGTGGTCGCCGTAAATAACTACTTTCAAACAGATACGGGGAAACGTACGCGGGACTTGATAAAGATCCGCTTACCTTTAGTGGGCAAAGTCTTCCTCGCTTTTGCCGTCGCACGTTTTTGCCGAGTTCTTGGGACACTTCTGCAAAATGGAGTCCCCATCTTAAAGTCACTCGAAATTAGCAGCCAGGCTTCAGGTAACCGCATTATTGCCGGTGCGATAGACAACGCGACTGACAATATCACCAGTGGCGAATCGCTCTCCAAACCGCTTGCCCAAAGCGGCTATTTCCCAGGCGCTGTAGTTGAAATGATCTCAGTGGCTGAAGAATCAAATACACTCGACAACGTGCTCATTGAGATCGCAGACAATCTGGAAAAGCGAACTGCCAGACAGTTGTCATTGGCTGTGAGACTACTCGAACCCATTATGCTATTGGTAATGGCAGGAGCCGTCTTACTCGTGGTTATCGCATTATTAATGCCAGTCATTAAGATGAGCAGTGCAATTTAACTTGTTTTTCACCGCAACTTCCATAAGTTTCGCGGTGTTTAATTAACAACTAGAATCTCCCAAACACGGGACAACAATTAAAAGGGATTTACAGAACAATGCAAAAGAAACGATTTTCAAATCGTAATCGACGTCGTAAGGGTTTCACACTGATGGAAGTCCTCATCGTGATGGCCATTCTCGTCATTTTGGGCACCATCGTCGTAACAAACTTCTCCGGTGTTTTATCTCAGAGCAAATCTGATTCAGCCATGATTCAGATGCAGAACTTCGAACAGCCGCTTGACCTCTACAA